>RFIU01000199.1 GCA_003695555.1 Alphaproteobacteria bacterium | reverse complement strand
GCGAAGCTGACCTTCGTGACCTTCGAGAACAAGGGCGGTCTGGTGACGCCTCTGCCGCTTCGGATCCGCTATGCGGACGGCAGCGAGGAGGAGGTTCGCCTGCCGGCGGAGATCTGGCGGCATGATCCGCGGCGGGTGACGAAGCTGTTCGTGACGGAAAAGGAGATCGTCGGGGTCATCTTCGACCCGCATCATGAGACGGGGGATGCGGATGAATATGACAATGCCTGGCCCCGCCGGCCGGAAGAGATCCGCCTGCGGCTGACCAAACCCGCCCCGCGCGGCCGCAATCTGATGAAGGAAATGAAGCAGGAAAAGGCGAAGGACGAGGGCGGTGGTCAGTGACCGGTGCTCGGGGATCGGAAGCCCTCCAACGTGCAATACCCTCGCCAAGACTTTCGAAGAGGCCAAGAGAGAAATCGGTTCTCGGGGATCGGAAGCCGTCCTGCGGCCATTCGGCAAGCGGCGGCTTTGCCTTTTGCCGCCTGCCGCCTGTCGCCGATCAGCAAGTGTCGCTGGACGAGGGTTGCGCCACCAGGCCCGAGCGGATCGCGTAGTCGCATAGATCGATCAGGAAGCAGCGGTCGCAGGCGGGCTTGCGGGCCTTGCAGACATAGCGGCCATGCAGGATCAGCCAGTGATGCGCGCGGTCGCGATAGCGGTCAGGGATTACGTGTTCCAGCTCTTGCTCGACCTTCAGCGGGGTGTTGCCATGGGCAAGACCAAGGCGGCGCGCGACCCGGAAGACATGGGTATCGACCGGGATGGTGGGTTGGTGGAAGGCGACATTGAGGACGACATTCGCAGTCTTTCGCCCGACCCCGGGCAGCGCCATCAGCGCCTCGCGGTCGGCCGGCACCTTGCCGCCGTACCGGTCGATCAGGATCTTCGATAGCTCATAGACATGTTTCGCCTTGGAATTGTAGAGGCCGATGGTGTTGATGTAGCGCTTGATCCCATCGATGCCGAGCGCGACCATCTTCTCCGGCGTGTCGGCGACCCGGAAAAGCTTCTCGGTCGCCTTGTTGACCCCCTTGTCGGTGGACTGCGCCGAAAGCACCACCGCCACCAGCAGGGTATAGGGGTTGGTGTAGTGAAGCTCGGTGGTCGGATGCGGATTGTGTTCCTCGAAGCGATGGAAGATCTCTTCGACCCGTTCCGGTTCCATGGGGCGCTCTCTCCTTCCGGCCGGAGCCTCGTGATGCCGCGCTGGACCGCGGCCCTTCTGCCATCGTAAACTGATTTCATGAGCAGGACGCAAGAAAAGATCGGCGTGCCGCCGCCGCTCAGCCCGCGCGAGCGCGCCCTTATCGAAACGCCGCCATGCGGGCGCGTGCGGTTCGAGATGGTGCTGCGCCCGCATCGCTCGCTGGCGCGTGCCGATTTCCGCCGACTGATGGGGATCTTCGCAGCCATCTCGCTGCTCGCCGCGGCGCGGATGTGGTGGGTCGGCGCCTGGCCGGCCGCCGCCTTCTTCGTTCTTGATGCCGGACTGCTGTGGTTGGCGCTGAAATACTCCTACCGGACGGGCCGCACGCTCGAGCATCTCCGGCTCACCGATCGCCGCCTTGAGATCGTTCGGCTGCGGCCGCCCGACCGGGTGCGGCGCTGGGCGTTCGAACCCTGGTGGACGCGCGTCGAGATCGAGGAACGGCCGGGGACCGCCCCGCACTTGGTGCTGCGCCAGCGCGACCGCCGGCTGGTGCTCGGCGGTTTCCTGTTGCCCGACGAGCGCCACGAAGTCGCCGCCGAGCTGCGCCGTGCGCTCGGCGAGCTCCGCGTCGCCTGACGGCCCGAGTGTGGCGATTGCCGCCACCCACCCGCCGACGTGCCGTGTTTATCGCCGTCGTTTTCAGCCGGGGGAGAGGGTTCCGGGGGAAATGTCCGTCAAGATCCTTTGTCTCTTGACATTTCGGATATCATTTGTTCCGCGAATCTTGACTTGGAGTCGTTGATAAGCTATGTGAGCCATGAGCCACGCCGCGTGCCTCTGCGGAGGTCTCTGCGGCCCCCCACGGGTTTCGGCCCGTGGGGCATTTCTTTCTTAGGGGGGTTGGACGAAGAGCGGTGCGGGGGCTGTCGGATTTCGGGAAACTGCTCCTGAGCCTCTTGAAAAGGAAGAAGCGTGTCGGCCTTTATGTCGACGGCTTCAACCTTTATCACGCGATTGCCGACCTGAATAAACCCCATCTGAAATGGCTGGACCTGCGGGCGCTCGCCGAACGGCTGATCGACCGCCGGGATGAACGTCTGTTGCGTGTCGTCTTCTGTTCCGCCTATCCAACCCACCTGAATGATGCCAAAAAGCTGGAGCGCCACCAGGACTATATCGCTGCCTTGGAGGCACGGGGCGTGGAATGTTACATGGGGCAATTCAAAAAGCGTCCGGTAACCCGTTGCCGGTCGTGCAATCACGCATGGCAGACTCATGAAGAAAAGGAAAGTGATGTGATGCTGGCTCTCCAGATTCTTCATGATGCGCACTTGGATCGTGTTGACCAAGTCTATCTCTTGAGCGGCGATAGTGATTTTGCGAGCCTGGCCCGATTGTTCCGGGAGGAATTTCCCAACAAGAAGTTTTTCAGCGTTTCCCCGCCGCGCCGCCCTCATTCCAAGGAAGTGTTGCAGCATGCCCACGGAAAACGCCGCCTGAGACTGACGACTCTCGAAAAGTGTCTGCTTCCGTCAGAAGTCCAGGATGCGCGGGGAAGAATTCTGTCCGTTCGCCCCGTCGAATACGATCCGCCGAGCTGAGGAACCTGTTCAACCGTCCCGCAGTCCGAGAACGTCGGCCATCGCATAGCGGCCGGGTGGGCGGTTGCGGGCCAGCCAGCGCGCCGCGCTCAGTGCGCCGCGGGCGAAGATGCGCCGGTCGTGGGCGCGGTGGGCGAGCTCGAGCCGTTCGCCGGTGCCGAGAAAGAAGACGGTATGCTCGCCCGCGACATCGCCGCCGCGCAGCACGCCGAAGCCGATCTCGCGGCTCTCGCGCGGTCCCGTCTCGCCGGTACGGGCGAAGCGTGCAAGTGTTTCGAAATCCTCGCCGCGTGCCGCCGCCAGCGCCCGGCCGAGCGCCAGCGCGGTGCCGGACGGCGCGTCGCGCTTCATGCCGTGGTGAAGATCGAGGATCTCGACTGCGAATTCTTCACCAAGCGCCCGCGCGGCGCGTGCCGCCAGATGGATCAGCAGATTGACGCCGAGCGAAAAGTTCGCCGCCACCAGCACCGGAGCATGACGGGCGCTCTCGGCGATGCGGGCTTCGTCGTCCGCCTGCCAGCCGGTGGTGCCGATGACGATCGCCGTTCGCTGGGCGGCGGCAAGCTCGAGATGCCGGCGCGAGGCGGCAGGAAGAGTGAAGTCCACCACCACGTCCGCCCTTTCGAACAGCGCCTCGGGCGCGTCCGTGTAGGAAAGGCCGGGGACACCCTCGACCGGCATGCCGGCCTCAGGATCGCCCGGCCGCACGCCGGCCGCGGCCAGCCTCAGGTCAGGGGCCGTGACGATTTCATCGATCAGGGCGCGACCCATCCGGCCGCGGGCGCCGGCGACCGCGATGCGAAGGGCAGGTTCGCTCATCTTCCCTCCCGTTCGATGGTGATGTCGGCGGCGGGCCGGCTGTCGGTGGCCGCCGCGCGGTGCGCGAGCCTAGCGTCTTGTCAGCGGCGTGAACAAGGGGGCAGCGTCAGGGCAAGAGATGTCAGGCGGGGCCGCGTCCGGCCGCGCATCACCGTGCCCCGGCCCGCCTATTCGGTCAGGTCTTCCCAGAACGCCTTCACTCTGTCGAAGAAATTGCGGCTTTCCGGCGACTGTTTCTCGCCAAGCTCTTCGGCAAGCCGCTGAACCAGCTCCTTCTGCTTGCGATTGAGGCGCACGGGGGTTTCGACTCTCGCCTCGACGATCATGTCGCCGCGTCGTTCGCTGCGCAGTTCCGGCATGCCCTTGCCCTTCAGCCGGAAACGCCTGCCCGACTGCGTGCCTTCGGGGATCTTCAGTACCGTTCGCGCGCCGTCGATCGTCGGGATTTCCAGCTCGCCGCCCAGGATCGCCGTGGTCATCGGCAGCGGCACGCGACAGAAGAGATGCGCTCCCTCGCGCTCGAAGATCGGATGTCGCCGGATGGTCAGAAAGATGTAGAGATCGCCCGGCGGCCCGCCGTGCAGCCCGGCACTGCCTTCGCCGGCGAGCCGGATCCGGGTTCCCTCCTCGACCCCGCGCGGAATGCGCACGGTCAGCGTGCGATCCTTCTCCTTGAGGCCCCGCCCGCCACAGTCCTTGCAGGGATCGGAGATGACCCGGCCACTTCCGCCGCAGTGCGGGCAGGTCTGTTCGATGGTGAAGAATCCCTGCCGTGCACGCAGTCGGCCGGCGCCCTCGCAGGTCGGGCACAGCGTCGGCTCGGAACCGGGTGCGGCGCCGGATCCTCGACAGGTTTCGCAGCGCACCAGGGTGTGGACCCGAACCTGCTTTTCCGCCCCCCGGAACGCCTCTTCGAGCGTAATCTCGAGCTCGACCTTCTGATCCGCGCCGCGCCGCCGTCCGCTGCGGCCGCGCTGTCCGCCCATCATCTCGCCGAAGAACTGATCGAAGATGTCCGAGAAATGATCGGCATCGAAGCCCCGCGCGAACCCCTCGAAGCCGTGGGCGTGCGCGCCGCCATTGGCGAAGGCGGCATGGCCCATCGCATCATAGGCGGCACGCTTCTTCTCGTCCTTGAGAACGTCGTAGGCTTCGTTGATTTCCTTGAAGCGGGACTCGGCCTCAGGATCGTCCGGGTTGCGATCCGGGTGATAGCGAAGCGCGAGCTTGCGATAGGCCTTCTTGATCGTCTCGATGTCGGCGCCGCGTTCGACGCCCAGAACTTCATAGAAGTCACGCTTCATGCCGTTCCGCCCTCAACCAGCCCGCTTCCGGCGAGCCTGCGGGAGCGAAGGGTTTTTCCGTTCGCTCCCGGCATCGTTTCGCTCTCGAAATGAAACCGTCCGCAGGATGATTCCCTGCGGACGGTCGATGGGTCACTTG
>RFIU01000198.1 GCA_003695555.1 Alphaproteobacteria bacterium | reverse complement strand
CGGCGGATCTGCACCGAATTGCCGCTGCGATCGAGGAATTCCGCAAGAGCGGAAAGCCGGTCATCGCCGTCGGCGACTCCTTCAGCCAGGGCCAGTATCTGCTGGCCGCCAGCGCTGATGAGATCTGGATGCACCCCCAGGGCGCGGTACTGCTGACCGGCTATGGCGCCTATTCTCCCTTCTTCGCCGAAGGCCTGGACAAGCTCGATGTCGAGGTGCACGTCTTCAAGGTCGGCACCTACAAGTCGGCGGTCGAACCCTTCATCCGTAACGACATGTCGGAACCGGCCAAGGAAGCGAACCGCGCCTTCCTGTCGGTGCTCTGGGGAAGCTATCTCGATCATGTCGCCCGTCAACGCGAGATCGAGCGGGCGTCGCTGGAATCCTTCCTGTCATCGCTCGACCAGGCGGCGATCGCCGCTGATGGGGACCTGGCGAAGATGGCGCTCGACCATCACTTGGTCGATGCGCTGAAGACGCACCACGAGATGCGCGCCGCCATTGCCGAAAAGCTGGGCGCCGGCGATGCCGATTCCTACAAGCGGGTGGGATACCGCGAATATCTGAAGGCGATCGGGACAAAGAGCCCGGCGGGCGCCAAGGCCCGTATCGCTGTCATCACCGTCGAAGGCGCAATCGTCGATGGTCGGGGAGCACCGAACGAAGCCGGTGCGGAGCGCATCGTGCCGCAGATCCGGCGGGCCACCCGCGACGATTCGGTGAAGGCGATCGTGCTCAGGGTCAACAGCCCCGGCGGCAGCGCGTTCGCTTCCGAACTGATTCGTCAGGCGCTCGTCGATGCGCAGAAGAAGGGCAAGCCGGTGGTCGCCTCCTTCGGTCCGGTGGCGGCATCCGGAGGCTACTGGATCTCATCGACCAGCGACGAGATTTGGGCCCAACCGACGACGATTACCGGCTCGATCGGCATCTTCGGCCTGTTCTTCGGCTTCAACAAGTCGCTTGCCGATCTCGGCATCCATACCGACGGGGTGGGAACGACACCATTTTCCGATGCGTTCGATCCGACCCGCCCCTTCAATCCGCGCGTCGGCGCGATCATTCAGAAGGTGATCGAGCATGGCTATGACGAGTTCCTCTCCCGTGTCGCGACAGGTCGCAAGATGTCCAAGGAAGAGGTGGATCGGATCGGCCAAGGCAGGGTCTGGGCCGGCGCGACCGCCAGAAAGCTCGGCCTCGTCGATGGTCTGGGTTCGCTAGCCGATGCGGTAAAGGCTGCGGCCAAGCGCGCAGGTCTGGAAGAGGGAAGCTATTCTGTGCGCCATTATGATGAGAAACTCTCACCCTTCGAGCAGTTTCTCGTCAATATTGCCGGCCAGGCAGGAACGGTCGGACAGCGACTCGGCCTCGGCCAGTCGTCCACCGCCCGCCTTACCCGGCATCTCGAAGCGTCGCTGGAACGCCTGCGCGTCTTCCGCGACCCCCATGGCGCCTACGCGCTGTGCATGGCCTGTACGGTGCAATGAACGGTCGGAAAACGCCGGAAAGGCAAAGCCTGCCAGCGGGCGTCTCGGATGAGGGGACAGCGCTCGGCGCGAAGGCGCATGCGTCCACGCTTCCCGAAAGCGAGCAGGAGTGGCGGGAGCGACTCGGTGAAGCCCGCTTCCGGATCTGCCGACAGGGCGGAACCGAGCCGCCTTTCAGCGGCGCGCTGCTATATGAAAAGCGACCGGGACGCTATCGCTGCGCCGCCTGCGGCCTGCCCCTCTTCGCGTCGCAGGCGAAATTCGAATCGGGCTGTGGCTGGCCGTCCTTCTTCGCGGCGATCGACGAACGTGCGATCCGGTATCTCGATGACGATTCTCATGGCATGCAGCGGACCGAGATCCGCTGCGCGCGCTGCGACAGCCACCTTGGTCACGTTTTCGACGACGGCCCTCCTCCCACCGGTCGGCGTTTCTGCGTCAACTCGCTGAGCCTCGTCTTTCGCCCTGACGAAGACTGAAGACGTCCTCACCCGCCCCATCCGATGAGGGGCGTCATCAAAGTGTCATCCATTTCGCCCAGACCGGGGCGCGGGCAGTCATGGCCGCGATCCGACCCGACCTCGGATCCGCATGGCATGCCCCCCTAGTTGCCGAGCAATCGGCTGAACCCGGCTGATACGAGGAAACACCACGATGATTATCAGAAACGCCATCTTCGCTGCCCTGATGGGCGGCACCATGCTGGCGGCACCGCTTGGCGCAGTCACCGCCAGGGCCCAGAATTCGGACGCGCTGCAGGCCGAGATCGCCGCCTTGAAGGCGAAGCTCGCCGAACTGGAAGCGCGGGTGGCGAAGACCGAGGAAAAGGCCGACAAGAACGAGCTGAAGGTCGAGGCCAAGGGCGCCCCCCGTTTTTCCGGCAAGGGCTTCAGTCATTTCAAGGTTCGCGGGCGGGTCCAGTCCGACTTCGGCATTGTCGGTGATCCGCAGAAGATCGGCACCGGCACGAATGCTGCTGATTTCTCACCCGACCACGGACTCGGCACAACGACCGAGTTCCGCCGGGCGCGTCTCGGTGTCGAGGGCGAGATCAGCAAGTGGAAGTACAAGTTCGAGGCGGACTTCGCCAACAATGAGGTCGATGTCACCGACGCCTATGTCGAATACAAGGGTTTCAAGGGAATCGGCATCACCCTCGGCAACCAGAAGACGCCGGTGTCGATGAATGAACAGACCTCCTCGCGCTTCATCACCTTCATGGAGCGGGCCGCCTTCACCGATGCCTTCGGCTTCTCGCGCGAGCTCGGCGCCAGCGTCAACTTCCATGGGAAGAACTGGCACTGGAAGAGCGGCATCTATTCGAACGGCGGCTTTTCCGGCAATGACGAAAAGAAGGGCATCATCCTTGCCTCTCGCGGGCATTACACCATGCCGATCGCCAACGGCTTCGTCCATCTCGGCGGCTCGGTCGAGTATCGCGACGAGGGTGCTGCGCACACCCGTCTGCGCCAGCGTCCGTTCCTGCACACCACCGACACGCGTTTCGTCAATACCGGCAAGATGCCGGTGGACAACAGCGTCTTCTACGGCTTGGAACTGGCCGCCGAGCAAGGACCGGTCAGCTTCGAGGGAGAGTTCGGTGCGAAGCGGTCGAAGTTCACCGCCCCGATCATGCCGGGCGCGGCGAACCATGCCTCCTTCCAGGGCGGATATGCGACGCTCGGCTGGTTCCTGACCGGTGAGCGCAAGGCCTACAAGAGCTCCAAGGGCGCTTTCGACCGCACCAAGCCGCTCCATCCGGTCGGCAAGGGTGGCTGGGGCGCGCTGCAGCTCAATGGCGGCATCGACTGGGTCGATCTGACCGATCACAAGGCGGATGTCGCCGGCGGCAATCAGTACACCCTCAATCTCGGACTGACCTGGATCCCGATCAGCCATGTGCGCTTTCTCGTCAATTACGCGCACCTCAAGGTCGAGGGCAGTCCGGATCGGGTGAAGCTGCTCAAGACGGGCGCTACCACGCCCAATTTCTCGACCAATGTCTTCGGCGTTCGCGGGCAGGTGGACTGGTAGAGCCGCCAGCCAACGCAACAGCCGCCGATCCTGCAAAGGAAAGGGGTGGAAGGGTTCCTGCCTTCCACCCCTTTCTTCGCTTGACGGATCGGTTCCTGACTTGGATTCTCGCGCACCATTCGCAGCTGCGGAGCGCACGAGATGCTGATCATCGAACCGGAAAGGGCGCAGGACGAGCCGGTCATCGAGACATTGCTGGACGAGGCCTTCTCGCCCGAGCGGCGGCAGCGCACCGCCTACCGCTTCCGCGATCGGGTCGCCCCGATCGGCGAGCTTTCCTTCGTCCTACGCAAAATGCCGGATGGTGTGGCGGTCGGCAGCATCCGCTTCTGGCCGGTCATGGTACGAGAGGACGCTCCGGGACGGGGCGCAGGGTCGGAAGCGTTGCTGCTCGGCCCCGTCGCGGTCGCCGAACATCTGCGCGGTCGAGGCGAAGGACTGCGGCTGATCGCCCACGCCCTGTCGGTGGCGGAAGCGCGGATGTCCCACCCCTGGGTCTTTCTGATCGGCGATGCGCCCTATTATGGTCGCGCCGGTTTCCGCTCGGTTCTGCCGCGGCGCTTCCGCCTGCCCGGACCGGTCGAGCCGCAACGCCTGCTCTATCGCCCCCTGTCCCCTGATGCCGTCCCGCTGCCCGAGGAATTCACGCTCGCACCGCTGGGTGAGGAAGACTGAGCGGTTCCGGCGGGCCTTCTCCCCCGCTCGACCCACCAGGCGAGCAAGAGCAGCAGAATCGCGGTGCCACCGGCCATTGCGGGCGCGAACAGCGGAGCCAGCCGACTTTCGAGCAACTGGCGACGATCGCGATGCGGCAGGCCGAGCCAGCCGTCTCCATGCGCCGGCTCATCCGCTGCCGTCCGGCGCCATTGCGGCTCGCTCCCGACAAGGCGGACGATCCCGCCCCCGCTTCGCTCGACAAGACCGGCAAGTCGCTCGGGACTGGCCACCACCTCGTCACGTTCGGGGTCCGGACCGCCTCCGACCAGCGCCACCTGACGGGTGTCACCACTCGCCAGCCGATAGACGCCGGGCGCCAGCCCGCTCAGACGCACACTTCCGAAGCCGGTCCTTGCGACCGCCATCTGGCGGGTGATCCGGCGTCCATCCGGCCCCTCCAAGACAAGCGGCCTGGTCCCCGGCGTCAGACTGCGACGCGTAACCCGCAGGCCGTCGCGGCCTTCAGGCTCGGCACGCAGCGCCTCTTCGGCCAGTTCGGGTTCGCGCATCAGCCAGTGAAGGGTGCGGCGAAGCAAGGTGACATAGGGCCCGCCGCCCTCGATACCGCGAGCCCACAGCCAGAACTGATCCGACATCAGCATCGCCAACCGCCCCTTCTCATGGTGCGCAAGCACCAGCAGCGGCAGACCGCCCGGCCCGCTCAGCACCGGCGCGCCGGCACGCACGCGGGCAGGCAGAATCCGGAACCAGCGCCCCCAAGATTGCCGACCCGTCGTCGCGGCAAGCGGCATCGTCACCGGGTGGCGCTTGCCGATTTTGGAAAGACGGGGACGAAAACCGACGAGACGCGCCTTGCCGGTCGCGACAACCGGCAGCAGATCGCCGATCGGTGTGCGTGCCAGACTTTCCTCGCCAGTGAATTCCGGGCCGTTGGCGATCAGCAGACTGCCGCCGCCGGTGACGTAATCGCGGATGTTCTCCAGATGCTGCCGGGCGAGCACGCCACGGAAGTGATAGCGGTCGAAGATCACCAAGTCGAAGCCGTCGAGATCCTCTTCGAACAGGCGGCGGGTGGGAAAGGGAATCAGGGACAGTTCGTCAGGGCGCGCCGGGTCCTGACTGTCGAGCAGCCGCAGGATGGTGAAATGAACGAGATCAATGGCCGGATCCGATTTCAGTATGTCACGCCAGATCCGCTCGCCCGGGTGCGGTTCGCCGGAAATCAGCAGCACGCGCAGCCGGTCGCGCACGGCCCGGATCTTCACCACCCGCTCGTTGTTTTCGCGCACCGGCTCGCCGGCAATCGGCGGCACAGCGAGCCGGATCCACGTGTCTCCGCGATGCGACGGCGTGAAGCGGACCGGCACCGGACGACCGATGGGTATGCTCAAATGGCGTATCGCATCCCCGACCGGCTCGATGACGAGATCGACGGTCTTAGCCGTGCCGGCCGATGTGCCGTTTTCCTCGACCCGCACGACGATCTCGACCGGCTTGCCGACGACGGCATACTCGCTCGCCCGTTCGATCACCAGCCGGCGATCGCGCATCGCCGGATCGCCGGCGAGCAGCAGATGGACGGGCACGCCGATTCGAGCCAGAAAATCGAGAGCCGGCGCATCGCCCACCAGCCCGTCGCCGACCAACACGACCGCCGACAGACGCGCCGGATCGATCGCTGAGAGAGCGGCACGAAGATCCTCGGCATAATGGCTGCGATCCCTGCCGACGCGAACGACATGAGGTACCAGACCGGCATCGCGGGCCTCTTCGCGCAGGCGCGAAAGCGCCGCCTCTCGCTGTGCCTGGCGCACTCCCAGCGCCATCGAGCCGGAGACGTCGAGGGCGATCAGCAGCTCGTCCGGCAGGATCCGTTCGACCGCGATGCGGCGCATCGGCTGTGCCAGGGCGGCAAGCAGAACAAGGCCGGCGGCAAGCCGCAGGCCGCGCGCCGTCCAGCCGGTGCGCCAGCCCTCGCGAAAGGCTCCGAAGAGGAGAAGAGCGACGAGCAGCAGCGCCAGGGCGGACCATGACGGCCATGGCAGGAGAGGATCGAAGACGAAATCGGCAACCGGCATCTGACGGATCCCCACCTAGCGCTTGAGACGTTCGAGGATGGCGTCGAGATGGATGCGATCGCCCTTGTAGGTGCCGGCGAGCGCATAGATCACCAGATTGACGCCGAAGCGGAAGGCGTATTCGCGTTGTTCGAGACCCCCGGCGAGCTCGGGAACCAGAAAACCGCCATTGCCGTCCAGCGCCCAGGCGCCAACCCAGTCGTTGCGGCCGATGACGATCGGGCTGACCTTCGGCTCGTTGCCGATCGAATCGGTCGTCACCCATACCGGCGCACCATCATGACGACCTGGGAACCAGTCGAGCAGATAGAAGCTGCGCGCCAGTATGTGACGCTCGTCGAGCGGAACCAACGGCGGCATCATGACCCCCGTACCGAGCAGGCGGGACAGGGTGCCCGTGCCGCCGGCGCCGGAAGGTGGCGGGACGGAGGTTTCATCAGCACCAAGATCGATGAAGAGTATGCCCCCGGCTGCCAGATAGCGGGAGATTTCGGCTGATGCAGCCGGCGAGAGAGGCGGATCGTCGGCACGCGGCATCCAATAGACGAGCGCGAACAGCGCCAGCGGCCGGCGCGCCGGATCGACGGCCATCGGCTCTCCCAGGCGTACCGAGGTGCGCAACCTGATCAGACGCCCCAGTCCCGAAAGGCCGGCACGCACCCGCTCGTCACGCACCGGATCGCCGGTCGGGATATAGCCGATCCGCGTCTCACGGGTGGCGGCGATGGCGAAAGCGGCATCATCGCCGCCCGATTGCGCCAGCGGATGCGATAGCGGTGGAATCAATGCGGCCGCCATCAGCAGAAGACCCAGTCGGCGCATGCGGCGACCGCTGTCTGCGATACGGGCAGAATGCAAGCCGTGGCGAGCAAGACGCCGCATCCAGCCCTTCAACCAGCCGGTCGCGACGATGTCGGCGACCAGCAGCAGCAGGGCGAGCAGAAAGGCCGGTCCAGCAAGGTCCCGGCGAGCACCTTCGAGCAGATCGCGCACCTTCGTCCATGGACCCGGATCTGGCGTGAAATGGAAGTCGGGATCGATCACGCCGATACCCGAAGGGCCCTGGAGATTGCGCACGAAAGGACGTTCCATCGCCCCATAGAGCCCGGCCGGTGCCATCGGCGAAATCGGCGTGGAATCGATACCGGCAAGCGGGACCGCCTTCACCCCCGGCGGAGCCGCCACTAGCCCGCCGAAGCCGTCTAGAATGAGGCGGGGCGGCAACAGACCGTCCGGCGCAATCCCGGAATCGGCCGCCCTAGTGCCGCTGCCCGAAGCTCCGGACGAAACGACCGGCGCCAGCCACAGCACCCGGCGCAAGAGGGCCGGAAAGAGCGGGTCGAGCGGCAGGTTCGTCCACTGTGCATCGGCACTGGTGTGAAAGAAGACAATGCGCCCCTGGCCGCGAGCCGCGCTCGAGATCAGTGGCGTCCCATCATCGAGACGGGCGAGAATTGCCCCGCTCGTGCTCCCGCCGGGCAGCGCCAGCACCTGCCCGCGCACCTTTAGCGCCGAAGATGTCGCAAGACCGGCGAAGGCTCCTTGAGCAGAAAACGGCGCCAGGTGATGCGGCCGTTCCCAGCTCAGCCGGCCGCCGACCACCCGCGCCCCGCGCGCCAGCGGCAGAGGGTGCAGCCGATCCGTCTCGTTCCCATAGGCTGGACCGGCAAAGCGGATCAGCAGCCCGCCGCGGGCCAGCCATTCGCTCAGGCGCTGCCGAACCTGCCCGGCCAGCATCGGCCGATCGGCGATCACCAGCACATCGGGCACACGGGCCAAGAGGTCGGTCAGAGCACCCGTCGACAGGGTTCCGAAAGGACGCAGGGCACGTTCGAGATAATAGACCGGCGAAGCAAAGGGACGGGCAGAATCCTGGGGCCCGGCGACGATGCCGATCCGCAATCTCCGCGATCGCCGGTCGAGCCGCCAGACCCGTGCCGCGCCACGCGCACCGGTTCCATCTCGCAGGACGAAGCGGTCGAGCGTCAGACCGGAGAATTCGGCCTTCCAATAAGCCTTCGAACGTGTCTCGCCGGCAGAGAAACGGACGATGGCAGTGCCGAGCGGCGACCCTTCGCGAGCCAGTCCGACAAGAAGGATCTCGGCGGCGGCACCATGCGGTGGACGCACGACGGCAAGACGCCAGCCGCCCTGGTCATCCCGTTCGGGTGGCAGAAGCGCATAAGGACCGCCCCCCGGCGGGGCCGACAGTCGCAACCGGTCAAGCGGTGCAAGCCGCGCGAGTAGACTGGCGAGTCGCTTCGTTCCCTTCCACTTCTGGCCGTCCGAAATCCAGAGAATCCGGTCAGGCTCGGCAGGAAGGTCATTGTTTGCCGCGCGTTCGGCGAGCCACCCGGCAAGCGCTGCATGAGCCGGGGCGAATGGGGCCGGAACCATCGATTCGAGAGACGCGCGCGCGGCAAAAGCATCAATCGGCGCCGAAATTTGCGCGGTGCGGACATCGAAAGATTTTTCCCCCGCTCGCGGTGCCGTTCCGATCAGCACGAAACGTGCGCCCTCTTCGCCGAAGCGGGCAATCAGACGCCTGACCAGTCGCTGGCGCGCGGTCCAGTCCTCGGCTGAGGCAAAACCGTCGTCGATGACCAGCCAAATCGTGCCGTGACTCTGCTTTTCGCCATCGGTCCCGCCGCCATCCGCGCGATGCCACTGCGGACCGGCGGCGGCGAAGATCAGAGAGGCGACCATGAGCAGACGCAGCAATACCAGCCACCAGGGCGGGCGATGGACCGGCGGCGTGCGTTCGCGCAGATCTCCGAGCAGGCCCGTCGGCGGCCAGAGCATCTCGAGCGGGGCCGGCGGCAGCGCATTAAGCAGTCGCCAGAGCAACGGCAGCCCGGCGAGCGCCAACAGCACCCAAGGATGAAGGAAGCTCAGCATCGCGCGGAATTCATCCCTTTCATCGACTGGTCCGTTTCTTCTCTTCGTTTCTTCTTCATTGCGCCAGCAGCCCGGCGAGCGACAGCACCCGATCGGCAAGCGGCCGATCCGTGCCGAGAGTGACCAGCCGGGCACCACGCGCCATCGCCAGCGCCTGAAGTCCACGGGCATGGGCGGCCAGTCGGGCGTCGATCTCGTCACGCGCCATGCCGGCATTCTCGAGCAGCAGCGGCGCCTCTCCCTCGAGCCCTTCGATGCGCACACGCCCGGTAAAGGGAAAGTCGCGTTCCGCCGGGTCTTCGACCCGGACCAGAGAAGTCGCGATTCGCGCCTCGGCGAGTCGGGCGAGCAGACGCTCCAGCCTCGCCGGCGGGAGCAGGAAGTCGCTGACGAGGATCGCTCGGCCATGGGGCGGCAGACGGGTTGCGGCAAAGGTATCGAACGCGTCACTGTCTCCCGCTTCCAGCGCGCGCGCGAAGGCCGCGATCAACCGCCGCCGGGCGGATGCAGCGAAGGGGCGTCCGGGGATGCCGGCGACACCGATCAGCTCGCCCATCTGCCAGCCGAGCACGGCGGCGGCAAAGACGAGCGTCAGGGCCGCTTCCAGCTTCGTTTCGAGATCCTTGCGAGAGCGATAGTTCATCGAGGCGGAAAGATCGCAGGCAATCCACAGAATGCGGCTTGTCTCCCACTCCTGTTGCCGGACGTAGAGATGTTCGCTGCGCGCCGAACGCCGCCAGTCGATGCGATAGGCCGGCTCGCCGGCATGGTAGTGACGGAACTGCCAGAAACTGTCGCCCGGCCCGGCACGGCGGCGGCCGTGAATGCCGCGCTCATGGATGCGGACGCTGCGCGCCGGACGAATCACCTGCCGGGGCAGGCGCGAGACGGCCTCGCGCGCCCGCTCGAACAGAAGGGTGAGATCCGGCACGTCGGCCACCGATGAAGGCGCCGGGACCGGCCGGGCGGACAAGTGCGGAAAACCTGGAATCGCCCGTCTCATGAGGCGACGAGACGGGCAATCAGATCTTCGGCACGCAGGCCCTCGGCGATCGCGCCATAGTGCAAGGCCATGCGGTGGCGAAGAGCCGGTGCGGCAAGCGCTGCGACATCCTCGAGCGAGGGGGCGGGCCGCCCCTGCAACAGGGCGCGTGCGCGCACCCCGAGCATCAGGGCCTGACCGGCGCGCGGCCCCGGCCCCCAGAGGATTTCGGGGCGGTCTTCGCCGGGTCGCAGCCCGCGCACGAGGTCGAGGATCGCCTCGACCACCGTCTCGCCGGTCGGCATCCGACGCACGAGATGCTGAAGCGCGATCAGGCGATGGCCGTCAAGGATCCGTCGCGGTTCGTCTTCCTGTGGGCCGGTGGTGCGCAGCAGGATCTCACGCTCGGTCGCACGGTCGGGGTAATCGACGAGGATCTCGAGCAGGAAACGGTCCAGCTGCGCCTCAGGCAATGGATAGGTGCCTTCCTGCTCGATCGGATTCTGGGTTGCGAGGACATGGAAGGGCCGCGGCAGAGGGTGCCGCACGCCGGCCACCGCCACCTCATATTCCTGCATGGCCTGCAGCAGGGCGGACTGCGTACGCGGGCTTGCCCGGTTGATCTCGTCGGCCATCAGCAGTTGCGAGAAGACCGGGCCCTCGATGAAGCGGAAGTGGCGACGCCCATCCTCGGCCTCTTCGAGAACCTCGGATCCGAGAATGTCGGCAGGCAGCAGATCGGGGGTGAACTGGATGCGCGCGGCATCGAGGCCGAGGACCCGCCCTAGCGTTTCTACAAGCCGCGTCTTGGCCAGTCCCGGCACGCCGACGAGCAGGGCGTGACCGCCGGCAAGCAAGGTGATCAGCGTCTCATCGATCACCCGTTGCTGGCCGAAGACCGTCCGGGCGATCTCGGCACGCACGCGTTCCAGGTCTTCGCTCGCCCGGTCCAGCTCGACAGGCGCGACGGGTGCGCGCACGCTGGACATGTCTTCATTGCCTGCTGCCATGCTTTGCTCTCCTGATCGGGTGCGTTCGGGCCTTGCGTCCGCGCCGCAGCTGGTTACCAATGGACGCGGAATGCGGCCGAAAGCCGGCCGACCATAGCGCCGTCACCTTCCTTATAGCCTGACGGGCGCGCGATGCCAGCCGAGGGGCAACAGATGACGGAGATGCCGAAGGTGGCGGATGAAGGGGAAGAACAGTCGCCAGCCTCGCCGCTCTCACGATTGATGCGCGAGGCAGCGAGTGAACATTATCCGCCGGTCGAGAGCTGGGAGCCGGAATACTGCGGCAACATCGACATACGAATCGCCGCCGACGGCACCTGGTACCATGAGGGCCGGCCGATCCGCCGCCCTGAACTGGTAAAGCTGTTCTCGCGCGTGCTGCGACGAGACGATGATGGTCACCATTATCTGGTAACGCCGGTCGAGAAGATGCGCATTCGGGTCGATGACGCCCCGCTGCACGTTTCGGCCATGCAGCTGGCGGGGTCGGGCAGGGAGCAGCGGATCGTCTTCCGGACGCTGACCGATGACCGCATCCCGCTCGATGCCGATCATCCGATCGTCATGCGGGCAGCACCGACGACTGGCGAGCCGCGGCCTTATGTCCGGGCACGAGGGGCGCTGGATGCGCTTGTGCTGCGGCCCGTCTATTACGAGCTTGCCGAATATGTGTGCGAGGCGATGATCGACGGTCGGGTGCGACTCGGCGTTTGGAGTGCGGGAAGTTTCTTCCCGCTAGACGAGCCGCAATCACCGACCAGGGGGAATGCGGGTTGAGCGGACTTTTGCGCGAACGACTGCAGCGGATGCTGGCCCTGCCGCCGGCGCGCGCGTTGCGCAGCGATTTCGATCTGCTGGCGGATTCCGGGAAAGCCTTGCCCACCTCTGCCCCGCGGCGAGCGGCAGTGCTGGTCCCGGTTCACTGGCCGGAAGCGGGCAGGGATGATGATGCCCGCTTGATCCTGACCCGAAGGGCGAGCGATCTCAGCGCCCACGCCGGCCAGGTCGCCTTTCCCGGCGGACGGGTCGAGAAGGGTGAGCGGGACGAGGAAGCCGCCCTGCGAGAGGCGCGGGAAGAAATCGCCCTCGCCCCTTCGCGGGTCGAGATCGCCGGCCGTCTGGAGCCCTATCGCACGGTAACCGACTATCTCGTCACGCCGATCATCGGTTTCATCGAAGGGCCGCTCGAACTGGTCGCCGACCCGCGCGAAGTGGCGGAGATCTTCACCGTGCCGATGCGTCATGTCCTGGACATGAGTCGCTATGAGCATCATGTGCGGAATACGGCCCGCGGCCGACGTGCCTATTACGTGCTGCCGCACGAGACGCATTTCATCTGGGGTGCGACCGCCCACATGCTCTATGGTCTGGCCGAACGATTCGCACGTCTCATGGAGACGTATTCCGATTGCGCATCGAAGAGCGGTGAACCCACCATATCGCATGGGGAAGAACAATGATGGCCATCGTGGCGCGCCTGCTGGCATTTCTTGCACCCTTCCTGATCTTTCTCGCCCTCGTCGCGATGCTGCGCCGCATCGACCGGAAGGGCGGCTTTGCCGACCCGCGCACCGCCAATCGGCTGGTGGCGCTGCTCTTCGTCATCGCTCTTGCCGTGACCGGAACGATCATCTGGGTGGCGATGAACCGCGAACCGCAGGACCCGCGCGCGCTGCGCTATGTTCCCCCGCATTTCGAGGAAGGCCGGGTGGTTCCCGACCGCCTCGCCCCTAAACGCGAGGAGCCGCGACGAGCGCCCACCGACGAACCGGAACGGAAAGATGACGGATCGCCGCCTCGACCCTGAACGCGCACCCTGGCTTGTCTCGAAGGAGGTCCGCGCACTGTTCGCCGCGCTCGGCGCCGAGAATGCGCGGATCGTCGGCGGGGCGGTGCGCGATGCTCTGCTCGGCCGGCCGCTGCCCCATGAACTCGACATCGCCTGCCGTCTGCCACCGGAAGAAAGCGTACGGCGGCTCGAAAAGGCGGGCTTCCGGACCATTCCGACCGGTCTGTCGCATGGCACGATCAGCGTTGCGGGACGCGACTGGTTCTATGAGATCACGACATTGCGGATCGACGTCGAGACCGATGGCCGGCACGCCCGCGTCGCCTTTACCGACGACTGGCAGGCGGACGCCTCGCGTCGGGATTTCACGATGAATGCGATCTACTGCGATCTCGAGGGGCGGCTCAGCGATTTCTTCGGCGGCATTCGGGACGCGCTCGAAGGTCGGGTGCGCTTCATCGGCGATCCGCGTCGCAGGATTGAGGAGGATGCCCTGCGGATCCTGCGTTTCTTTCGCTTCCATGCCCATTACGGGCGGGGCCGACCCGACGAAGAAGGGTTGGCCGCCTGCGCGGAAATGCGCGACCGGCTGACCCGGCTTTCCATCGAACGGGTACGCGACGAGCTTCTCAAGCTGCTGGCAGCGCCCGATCCAGGTGAGGCGCTGACCGCGATGGAGGAAACGGGCATTCTGCCGCTCGTTCTGCCCCGCCGTGCCGGTGAGTGGGCGAAACACCTGGCACAGCTCGTCCTGATCGAACGCATCTTCACCGACGAACAGGCGCTCGGCAAGGAGGATGACGATCAGTGCGCCCTGCGCCGGCTTGCCGCCCTGCTCGCCCCGATGAGTGAGGAAGGTTGCCGCCACGAGGCTCGGCGACTCAAGCTTTCGCGCCGCCAGATGCGCCGTCTCGCCCGTCTCGCACTACCGCTGGTCGGCCATGATGCACGCACCCTGCGTCGAGCGATCCATGCCGACGGCATCGATCTTACCCGCGACCGCCTGCTGCTCGCACTCGCCCGTTCCGGCACACACGGACAAGAAGCGGCCATCCTGGCGCGAGAATGGCGAGACCTGAGCAAGTCCCCGCCGCCCCCCTTCCCCTTGAAGGGGGCGGACCTGATCACGCTCGGCCTTACGCCCGGCCCAGAGATCGGAAAACTGCTCACCCGCCTGGAAGACGAATGGATCGCCGAGGACTTCCGGGCGAGCCGGACCGAACTGCTGGCCCGCGCGAAAGCGGTGCTCTCGGCTCAAGCGACCGCCCGGCGGACAGAAGCGGAGGATCATGGATGAGCCGTCTGCGCCGGCCGCGCTCCCCACGTCTCGATCGCCGCCTGAAACGCCATCAGGTGAGCGTTCCGTTCTTCACCTTCCATCCGCGTCCCTGGTGGGAATGGGCGATCCTGGCCGGCTTCTGGCTGACGATCGTGCTGGGGCTGGCCTTCAGCGCATGGAGCTTCCTGCACCAGGAATGGCGGATCCGGGTGGAAACGCTGCTGCCCCTGCCGCCGGCTGCCGTATTTGCCGCTGTCGATGAACCGGCGCGTCGCCTTGCCTGGGAACCGGGGGTGGTGGCAATCACGCCGCTGGTCGGCGACGGCAGGCAGGCGGGCGACACCCGTCTTGTCTTTTTCGCGCGGCAAGGGCAGCGCTGGCAGGAAGAAGAGCGGATCCTCAAGCGGCGAGCACCCCGACTGCTGGTACTGGATCGAAGCGGACCGATGCGCGATGCACGGATCTCGATCGAGATCGAGCCCGCCCGCGAAGGGCAGGACGACCGCACCCGTCTCACTTGGCACGAAGAGGTGCGCTACCATGCCCCATTCGATCGCATGCTCGGCTGGTGGCGCAGTCATCAGCGTCGAGAACGCCTCGAGCAGGCCTTTCGCCGCATAGCCGAGCGGTGAAGGCAGGCGGCGGGCGGAAATGGTGGGTTAGAGCGAGGGGGGGTATTCCTCAATGATCCGGGCGATGACGCCGTTCTCATGCAGCCGCATGAAGCTTTCGATGACGCGAGGATCAAACTGTCGGCCCTTCAATTCTTCGAAATAGGCGAGGATCTTGGGGATCGGCCAGGGATCCTTGTAGGGGCGCCGCGAAGCCAAGGCATCGAAGACATCCGCCACTTTGACGATTCTGGCGCACAAGGGAATTGCTTCCCCCTTCAGACCGCCGGGATAACCGCTGCCGTCCCAGTTCTCATGATGGCCGCCAGCAATTTCGCGCGCCACTTCATAGAAAGGATGGTCCCCTAGAATTCGCACGCCTTCGGTGGTGTGGGTCTTCATGATCTCCCATTCTTCCGGCGTCAGCTTGCCTGGTTTCTTGAGAATGGCATCCGGGACCGACATCTTGCCGACATCATGCAGGATGCTCATTACCCCCATGTGCTGGGCCTGCTCCTCAGCGATACCGAGATCCATTGCCATCGCCGCCGTATAGTGCTGGACACGCTGAACGTGATTGCCGGTATCCTCGTCTTTGCCCTCGCAGGCGATCGACAGCATGGTGACGGCATTGCGATAGGCTTCCTCCAGCTCTCCCGTGGTGGTAGCGAGCAGACGTTGCAGATTCAGCGCCTCCAGTGCGCGTTCGACCGTCAGGCGCAGCATCTCGGGTTCCCAGGGTTTGGTGAGATACTTGTAGAGTCCGGCATCATTGACGCAGTTGATGAGCGCTTCGATATCGGAGTAGCCGGTGAGCAGAATGCGGATCGCCTCGGGGCGGACTGTTCGAGCCGTGGCCAGCACCCGGTCACCGGTGACATCGGGCATGCGCTGATCGCAGATGATCAGATCGACGGGTTCCTTTCGGATGATCTCGATACCTTCCCGTCCGCTCGTCGCGGTGAGCACCCGGTGACGGCGACGGAAAAGTCGGCGCAGCGCATCGACGATATCCGGTTCGTCGTCGACGAAAAGAAGTGTGGCCGGCGGTATCTGCGCCAGCTTCGTGGCGCCGGCACGCGCGGGCATCGTGCTGTTCATCCCTCATCCCCCTTGTCCTTGCCGGCATAACGGATCGGCAGACGGATGATGAAGGTCGTCCCCTTGTCGGGTTCGCTTTCGACCTCGATCGAACCGGCATGATCCTCGATGATCCCGTAGGAGATCGACAGCCCGAGGCCGGTTCCTTCGCCCACCTTCTTGGTGGTAAAAAAGGGATCGAAGATCCGGGATCGGATCTCCGGAGAAATACCCGGCCCGTCATCGCTGATGCCTACGACCGCCATGTCCGCCTCGCGTCGCGTTGAAATTTCCAGCCTTCCCCCCGCTTCGCCCATCGCCTGAATGGCGTTATGAATGATATTCATGAAGACTTGGTTGATCTGGCTGGACCGGCATTCCACCGGTGCACGCAGGCGATAGTCCTTCACCACTTCGATGCGATTCTTCAGATGATTGTGAAGGATGGCCAAGGTGTCATCGATACCGTCTTCCAGCAGGACCCCCTTCACTTCTGCCTCATCAAGACGAGAAAAACGTCGCAGTGCCGAAACAATCTCCTTGATGCGGGTCGCGCCGGACCGGCCGCTCTTGACGATCTTGGGAAGATCCTCTCGGATGTAATCGATATCGTGGCGATCGAGGATCTCGGAAAGTTTCGCCAGTGCGGCCTCCGGCAACTTCATTGCGGCGATCTCATCAAGAGCGGCAAAAAGATCCTCGGTATATTCTTGAAGATGCTGAAAGTTCGCGTAAATGAAACCGATCGGATTGTTGAGCTCATGGGCGACACCTGCCACCAGCTGACCGAGGGAGGCCATCTTCTCGGAATGGACGAGTTGGCTCTGGGCCGACTTGAGCTGCTCGAAGGCACGATGGAGTTCCTCATTTGCCTGCTGCAGTTCGGCCGTCCGTTCGCGTACCCTGCGCTCAAGAGTGGCATTGAGTTGTTCGAGGCGCCGCAATGCCTCTTCGCGCTCGAACGATGCAGCCTGCAGGCTGTCGGCGAGATCGTTGAAGGAACGTGCCAACGCTCCGATTTCATCTTCACCGGATAACCGGGCACGCAGTGAAAGATCCTGGTGCCTGCGCATCGCACCGACGGTTTCCTCAAGGCTCAGG
>RFIU01000197.1 GCA_003695555.1 Alphaproteobacteria bacterium | reverse complement strand
TCCGTCCCGCTTTTGCGGCGGCGACTGGTCCGGCGCTTGCGGGTTGGCGCAGCGCTTTCGTCCGGGACAGCAGCTTCCCCTGACGGCTCCTCACCTTCCAGGCCAGCCTCGGAATTTTTCTTGGAAGCTTCAGCCTTTACGCCCTCTTCCTGCGAATCTTCATCAAAGGTCGTGGTGCCAGCTTCCCCCTCACCGGCCGGTCGACGGCGCCTCGGCCGCCGCCGCCGCTTGCGCCGCGGCTTGTCTTCCTCCGTCTCACCCGTCTCGGCGGTTCCCGCCGCCTCGGTTTCTTCAACCGCTGCCGGTGTCGGTTCGGAGGGACGCACGACATGATCCTCCACCTTGGCGGCATCATCGGCGCTCGGCAGCGCCCGGGCGGTGCGTTCCATCAGATAGGGTTCGGCCCCGAGTTCGCCATGGGTATCAATGGTCAGGCGAAGATCATAGCGGGTCTCAAGTTCGGCAAGCGCACCGCGCTTTTCGTTGAGCAGATAGAAGGCGATATCGCTCGGCGCCTTGATCGTGATCGCTTCCGAACGATTGCGAATGCCCTCTTCCTCGATGGCGCGCAGGATCGCGAGCGCCCCCGACTGGATCGAGCGCACGACACCGGTTCCCGCGCAGCGCGGGCAGGTGATGGTGCTGGCCTCGACGAGATTGGGACGCAGGCGCTGTCGCGACATTTCGAGCAGGCCGAAGGACGAGATCCGCCCGACCTGAAGCCGTGCCCGGTCGGATTTCAGCGCCTCCTTCAGGCGCTTCTCGACCGCCCTGACGTTGCTGCGGTCTTCCATGTCGATGAAGTCAATGACGATGAGCCCGGCAAGATCGCGCAACCGCAACTGTCTGGCGATTTCCTCGGCCGCCTCGAGATTGGTCTGGAGCGCGGTTTCCTCGATATTGTGCTCACGGGTTGCCCGGCCGGAATTGACGTCGATGGCGACCAGCGCTTCGGTCGGATTGATGACCAGATAGCCACCCGACTTCAATTGGACGATCGGCGAATGGATCGCTTCGAGCTGCTGCTCGACCTGATAGCGATGAAACAGTGGAATGTCGTCCTTGTAGTGTTTCACCTTGCGGGCATGGCTCGGCATCAGCAGGCTCATGAATTCCTTGGCCGTGCGATAGCCTTCCTCGCCCTCGACGAGGATCTCGTCCACTTCGCGGGTGTAAAGGTCGCGGATCGAGCGCTTGATGAGGTCGCCTTCCTCATAGATCAGCGCCGGCGCGATCGAGTTCAGGGTCAGCTCGCGGATATCGTCCCACAAACGCAGGAGATAGTCGAAATCGCGCTTGATCTCGCTCTTGGTGCGATTGAGGCCGGCGGTGCGGATGATGCAGCCCATGCCTTCCGGTACGTCGAGGGCCTGCAGCACGTCCTTCAGCTTCTTGCGCTCCTTCGGGCTGGCGATCTTGCGTGAAATGCCGCCGCCGCGCGGGCTGTTGGGCATCAGCACGCAATAGCGCCCGGCGAGCGAAAGATAGGTGGTCAGCGCCGCACCCTTCGAGCCGCGCTCTTCCTTGGCGACCTGAACAAGCAGGATCTGGCGGCGCTTGATCACCTCCTGGATCTTGTAGCGACGGCGCAGTGCCCCTCGCCGCAGGCGCCGGCGCGGACGACGCTCTTCTTCGTCCTCTTCTGCGCCTTCGATCGATTCGACCTCCACTTCCTCGCCGTTACCGGCGTTCTCGGCGCTTGCCCGCGCGTCGCCTTCGGCCTCGTCGGTCTCGGCGTCAGCGCGCGCATCCTCGCGTTCTTCACGCAGCAGGGCTTCGCGGTCGGCGACCGGGATCTGATAATAGTCGGGATGGATTTCGCTGAACGGCAGAAAGCCGTGGCGGTTGCCGCCGAAGTCGACGAAGGCCGCCTGCAGCGACGGTTCTACACGGGTCACCTTGGCAAGATAAATATTGCCCTTGATCTGCTTCTTGGTGACGGATTCGTAGTCGAATTCCTCTACGCGATTGCCCCGGATGATGGCGACGCGCGTTTCTTCCTGATGGCGCGCGTCGATGAGCATTCTGGTGGACATGGATTCTTACTCCTCGTGCCGAGCGGCGCCGACGTCCGGAATCGGTTTCCGGGCGCGCCGAACGGCAGGCATGATGATCGGGTGGCCGAAACGGCCGGATGGCTGGGGCCGGAAATGCCGTGACGGGATTCCGTGAGGCTGGCGAGTCCGATCGCAACCTTCGGGGTCCACTTTCGGCGCGCGATCCGACCTGCACGAAAGGGGACGCGAGCGTCGGCATCGTGCAGGCGGAAGAATTCACGGGGCATCAGGATTTCCGGTGTGTTCACGAATTCTGTCGTCTCTTTTCTTCAGACCCGCCATCCACGGTCGAAACGATTCACGAACCGGTTCGCACGACAATGGCCGCTGGCGCGAAACGAATGCTCAGGCGTTGGCCGTCGGCCGGAATGCAAAGCGCCGATCCTGGGGGGCTGCGACACAAGGTCGAACGATCCCGGATCGGGCGACGATCCGATCGTTCCTGCGAACGAAGGGCAGGAGCGTCCGCGACGCCTGTCGCCGTTTCCCGCCGACGCACGGCCGAAGCGGGTCTGACCTGCAATCTAGTGATCGCAGTCTGAAAAGACAATCTCTCAATGAATGAAATATTGCGCGAAATTTGGCGCCTTGAAACGCCTTCGCAGGCAGGGCCGGTGGGCACGGGGCAGGCGCGTGATGCGCGGGACTCTTGCGATCGCTCGGCGCTTGCGACATTTATGTGAGCATGAGGAAAGCAGGCGGGAAGAGGAAAAGCCATCCATGCATCCGTTCGTGTCGCAGGCTGCGAGACGGCGGAAAAGTCATCCGCTTTCCCCTTCTTTCCCGGCTGATGGTGATCCTGACATTCAGTCTCGCCGCACTCTTTCCGGCGTATGAGGGGCACACCGCCGCCACGCCCGAAGTGCGCGGTCTGCGCGTCGGGGAAAACCCCGGCTTCACTCGTCTGGTCATCGATGCCGACCGAAGACTCGATGTGAAGATCCTGTTTCTTGCTGATCCCTATCGGATGGTGATCGATCTGCCGGAGGTCCGCTTCGCCGTTGCTGCGAAGGGGCATGCGCCCGGACGCGGGGTGGTGGGCGCTCTGCGCTTCGGCCTCTTCAGGCCGGGGGTATCGCGTATCGTCCTTGATCTAACGCGTCCGGTGCGCCTTTCGCGGCGCTTCGATCTGCCGCCGCGCGGTACCGGCAACTGGCGGTTGGTCTTCGATCTGAGGCCGGTCGCGCCGGCGGATTATCAAGTCACGCGCAAGCCCCTGGTGGAGGTGAACGGGGCGAATGGCACGCGGCCGTCACCAGCACAGGAGCTTCCGGCTAGGCCGAAGGCGCGACCCAAGATCCCTGCGCGCCCGCTGATCTATCTGGATCCCGGTCATGGCGGTATGGATCCGGGGGCGCCCGGGGCGCTCGGCACCCCGGAGAAATATATCACCCTGGCAGTGGCGCGAGAGGCACGCCGGGTGATACAGGCGAGCGGACGCTATCGCGCCCGCCTGACCCGTGAGCGCGACGTCTTTCTGCCTCTGCGCCGTCGCATTGCCATTGCGCGTGCCGGCGGTGCCGACCTGTTCGTGTCCTTGCATGCCGACTCGCTGAAGAACCGCCGGGTGAGGGGGGCGACCGTCTATACATTGTCGGAAACCGCGTCCGACCGCGAGGCGGCAGCGCTGGCCGCGCGCGAGAACAAGGCGGACGTGCTGGCGGGTCTCGACCTTGGCCGAGAGGCGCCGGAGGTCGCGGACATTCTCATCTCGCTCGCCCAGCGCGAGGCGATGAACCGGGCATCGCATTTCGCCAATCTTCTGGTGCCTGAGCTGAGGAAGCGGATCCGGGTACGGCGCAATGCGCATCGCTTTGCGGGTTTCGTCGTTCTCAAGGCCCCCGATGTTCCATCCGTGCTGGTCGAAATGGGCTATCTCTCGAACCGGCAGGATGCGGCGATGATGGGCTCGAAGGCGGGACGCCGGCGGATTGCGGAAGGGCTGCTCGCGGGCATAGATCGTTACTTTTCCGAGCTTCGGGCAGCAAGCGGGTCCTGAACGAACCGCAAGGGGTGCGATGGGGGGCTAAGCCGGTCCTGTCTTAACGCCGCCATAATGAACGCCTAGATATCGGGTGGCTTGGCGCTTTCCGCTCGCCCGCCGGTACGATGGGAAAATCGAGGAACGTCGGTCTTGGACCTGGAAGAGAAGAATCAGACCACCAGCGGCGATGAATCCGCTGCGACGGGGCGCCCCCGGCGATCTCGTCGGATGCGTCTGGCGCTGTGGGTTGGTGGTCTTTCGCTCGCCCTCCTGCCGCTGCTGGCCGCAGTCGGTCTGGCGCTGGTCTTTCTCGTCTATGGACGGGATCTGCCGGACTATCGCCAGCTTGCCCATTACGAGCCGCCGGTGGTCACCCGGGTGCATGCCGCCGACGGATCACTGTTGACCGAATATGCCCGCCAGAAGCGCCTGTTCGTCCCGATCGAGGCGATGCCGAAGCCGCTGATCCGTGCCTTCATTTCGGCCGAGGACAAGAATTTCTACAAGCATGGCGGCCTGGACCTGACCGGCATTGCCCGCGCCAGCCTGCTCAATGTCCGCAATCTGCTGACCGGCCGTCGGTTGATGGGCGCCTCAACGATCACACAGCAGGTGGCGAAGAACTTTCTGCTGACGAGCGAGGTGTCGCTCGAACGCAAGATCAAGGAAGCGATCCTGGCGCTCCGGATCGAGCGGGCCTTCACCAAGGATCAGATACTCGAACTCTATCTCAATGAGATCTATCTGGGCGAAGGCTCCTACGGAGTGGCGGCCGCGGCGCTGAACTATTTCGACAAGGCGCTCGACGAGCTGACGCTTTCCGAAATGGCATTTCTCGCCGCCTTGCCCAAGGCGCCCAATCATTATCACCCGGTCCGTCACCACGAGCGGGCGCTGGCGCGTCGCAACTGGGTACTCTGGCGGATGTTCGAAAACGGCTATCTCGATCGGGACGGTTACGAAAGGGCGCGTGCCGAACCGCTGGTACCGCACCGGACGCGGCCGATCCATACCTTCCGGGCCGATTATTATGAAGAAGAGGTCCGCCGCCGCCTGTTGGCCCGCTTCGGAGAGAAGCAGCTTTATGACGGCGGCCTGTCGGTACGCACGGCGCTGGAACCGAAGCTCGAGACGATTGCCGAACGGGTGCTGCGCGCTGGGCTGATCGCCTATGACCGTCGCCACGGCTGGCGAGGGCCGCTCGCCCGCCGTTCGATCGAAGGGGACTGGGCCGGCAGGCTGGCGAAAGTGCCGGTCGAACTCGGCGTTGACGACTGGCGGAAGGCGATCGTCCTTTCTTTGCGCGCCGATGGGGCCGTGATCGGCTTCCAGGACGGTTCCTATGGCTTCGTGCCGTTCGAGACGATGCGCTGGGCCCGCCGCTGGCGGCTGGGCGAGCGGGTCGGTCCGCCGCCGAAAGGTCCGCTCGACGTCCTCAATGTCGGCGATGTGATTGCCGTTTCGCCGTCATCAAAGGGGCCGCGCGTGCATCTGTCGAGCTTCTTTCGAGAGGACGGCGAAGCGGTCGGCGAAGTGCCGAATTTTGCGCTTGAGCAGGTCCCCGAGATCGAGGGGGCGCTGGTAGCGCTCGACCCGCATACCGGGCGCGTGCTGGCGCTGGTGGGCGGCTTTTCCTTTGCCCGTTCCCAGTTCAACCGGGCGACCCAGGCGATGCGCCAAGCGGGTTCCGCCTTCAAGCCCTTCGTCTATGCGGCCGCGCTCGAGGCCGGTTTCACCCCTTCGTCGCTGGTGCTCGATGCACCCTTCGTCATCGACCAGGGCGACGGGCAGGGCAAATGGAAGCCGCGCAATTATTCCGGAAAGTATTACGGGCCTTCGACCCTGCGTCGCGGGCTGGAACTGTCGCGAAATCTGATGACCGTGCGGATCGCCCAGTACATCGGCATGAAGCGGGTGATCGACATGGCGCGGCGTTTCGGGCTCGACAATGGCATGGAGCCGACACTCGCGCAGGCCCTGGGAGCGGGTGAAGTGACGCCCCTGCAGCTCACCACCGCCTATGCAATGCTGGTCAATGGCGGTCGAAAGATTGCGCCTTCCCTGATCGACCGCATTCAGGATCGTCGCGGCCGGACCATCTACCGGCACGACGCGCGACCCTGTCCGGGCTGCGATGCTCCGGCATGGAGCTCATCGCTCGTCCCGCCTCGGATTCCGGATGATCGGCCGCAGATCCTGGATCCCAGGATCGCCTATCAGGTCGTTCACATGCTGGAAGGCGTCGTCGAACATGGAACGGGGCGGGCGATTCGCTCCCTGCCATGGCCGCTCGCCGGCAAGACCGGAACCAGCAATGACGCGGTGGATACATGGTTCGTCGGCTTTTCTCCGGATCTGGTAGTCGGCGTCTTCGTCGGCTTTGATCGTCCCCGCGGCCTCGGGCCGGGTGAGCAGGGCGCATCCACGGCGGTACCGATCTTCAAGCGCTTTATGGCGGCCGCCCTCAAGGGGTCACCGCCGGTTCCGTTCCGCATTCCGCCCGGCATCCGCCTTGTCCGGGTCGATCCCGAATCCGGTCTGATCGCGGATCCCGCCGATGATAAGGCGATCCTAGAGGCATTCCTGCCCGGCACCGAACCGAAGCCGGGCCGGCGCAGCGTCATCGGCGGGGCGGTTGCGATGGGCGACCAGAAGATCAAAAAGGGTACCGGCGGTCTCTATTGAAGGGCGCTTTTGCTTGCTCGCTGTCGTTCGTTGTTGGGAGAAGCATCGGCGACTGCTCGAGCAGCACCTCTGTGTGTCGCCGGCCCGCCGGTCAATGCCATGCTTGGTGTCCGGCCATGGCATCCGTTCGCTCACCAGCTGGATATCCATCGCGACATGGCGTGGTCTGCCGATCCCTCATGGCATGCCGGAGCACCATGGGCTTGTGCATGCGTGGTAAAAATTTTAGGATTGAAGTATTGCTCCTCGATCGCCGGAAAGGAGCGCCGGAGACGAGCCTCAGCCTTTTGAACGATGACGCATGCGGTGGGATCGAGTAAGGGCGCCGACGACCAGGAGACTTCAGGACGATGTGGCGGCCACAGGAACGGATCCGCTGGAAACCCGATCCCGGTCGCTGGCCGAGCGCCGTGGAAGCTGCCCGTTCGCGTCTCTTTTCGCCAATCAAGGTCGGTCCTTGCGAGCTGGAACAGCGCACATGGGTGCCAGCGATGGTTCCCTGGCGGGCGAGCGAAGAAGGCTTCGTGACGCCGCAGGTGCTCGCCTGGTATGAACGTTTCGCGCAGGGCCGGCCCGGCGCCATCGTCGTCGAGGCGACAGGCATACGCGACATTCCCTCCGGCCCGCTGCTGCGTATTGGCGATGACCGCTTCATTGATGGATTGACACAGCTGGTCGAGCGGGTCCGGACCGCCAGCAGCGGTCACACCCGAGTCTTCATTCAGCTGATCGACTTTCTTGCCATCCGCCGCCGCCCAGAGCCGGGGAAGTTCTTTACCCGTTTCCTGCGTATCACCAAGGAACATCGCCGGGCTCTCGGGCTGGATGACGATGCACCGGAAGAGAGGGTTCGCGCCTTGCTTGCCGAACTGCCGGAAAGTCGCTGGTGCGACGTGCTGAGTGCGCGGGAATATGAAGATCTGACGATGGGTTATCGCGAGCGGGTCACGGACACCCATCTGCCTCACATCGCGGAGCTGCCGAAGGTGCTGCCCGATCTTTTCGCAGCTGCCGCGTGCCGAGCCGAAAAGGCCGGTTTCGATGGCGTCGAACTGCATTATGCCCATGCCTATACGATGGCTTCCTTTCTCTCGGCATTGAACACCCGTGAGGATGGCTATGGTGGCGCGATGGAGAATCGTATCCGCCTGCCGATCGAAGTCTTTGAAGCGGTGCGCGGGGCGGTCGGTGCCGACTTTGCGGTCGGCTGCCGGATGCTTACCGAGGATTGCGTCGAGGGTGGGTCGGGGCTGGCCGAAACATCCTGGTTTGCCAGTCGTCTGGCCACTGCCGGTATCGACTTCATCTCGCTTTCACGCGGCGGCCGCTTCGAGGATGCGGCCCGCCCCAGGGTCGGCGAGGCGGCCTATCCCTATACGGGGCCCAGCGGTTACGAGTGCATGCCTCAGTATATCTCGGACGCCCGCGGTCCGTTCGAGCGCAATGTGCCTTCGGCACGCACGATCCGTCGTGCCGTGCGCGCTGCGGGACATGCGACCCCGATCGTCGTCGCCGGCGGCATCCACGGCTTCGCACAGGCGGAGCGCATCCTGCGTGAAGGAGATGCTGATATCGTCGCGCTTGCCCGCCAGTCCCTCGCCGATCCGGACTGGTTCGAAAAGGTCCGAACCGGACATGGTCGGGAAGTCCGGCTTTGCGAATACACCAATTATTGCGAGGCGCTGGATCAAAAGCACAAGCCGGTGACCTGCAAGCTGTGGGACCGGTTGGATCTCGACGAGCCCGGTACCCCGAGAACCCCCGACGGGCGCCGGCGTCTCGTTGCGCCGCCCTGGGGTGGCCGCCGTCGCTGAATATTACCTGCTGTCGGGTGAGCCGTATGGCGCGACCGGTTGGTGTAGGGGCGCGGACGGCGCATCCCGCTGGACTTGACAGAAGCGAGAGCTGGAACGTATAAAGAACAAAGTCGAAACATGGGCTCGGCCGGAAAGGGCGAATGATGCTTACCCCCAAGCAGCATGAACTTCTTCGTTTTATCCAGCGACGGATCGAGGAAAGCGGCGTTGCGCCTTCCTTCGAGGAAATGAAGGATGCCATGGGGTTGCGCTCGAAATCGGGCATTCATCGCCTGATCACGGCGTTGGAGGAGCGCGGCTTCATCCGGCGACTGCCCAATCGTGCCCGTGCGGTTGAGCTGTTGCGGCCGCTGCCCGAACAGAGCGCCCGTAATACCCATAGCGCTGCAGCGCGAGTTGCGGAGATACCCGCCGGCTCCACCGAGAGCAGGAAGTCGGCAACGCTACCGCCGACGGGCGAGGGGGGCAAGGTTCTCCCCTTTACGCCACGCGCATCGCACGCCGAAGATGTCATGCGCATTCCGCTGCATGGCAAGATCGCAGCCGGGACGCCGATCGAGGCCATCGAACAGGTGGACAGCTATCTCGAACTTCCCCCCGCCATGCTGCCCGGAACAGGGCCCCATTTTGCCCTGACGGTAGAAGGCGACAGCATGGTCGAAGCCGGCATTCTGGATGGCGATACGGTTTTGATTCAGAGCTGTGATGTCGCCCGCGATGGCGAGATCGTGGTGGCGCTCGTGGACAATGAGGAAGCGACCTTGAAGACGCTCAAGCGACTCGGTCACCATGTCGCGCTGATCCCGGCCAACCGTCACCATGAAACCCGCATGCTGGAAGCCGATCGGGTCAAGGTGCAGGGGCGTCTCGTCGGTTTGATCCGCCGTTATCACTGATCGACCTGCGCGTGCCGCGAAACCGGCACCGGTTGTCTGGCACAGATGCGCGCAATTGCCAGTAATGGGGCCGGCGCGGTGGTGCGAAAAGAACACCGGTCGCTCTTGACAGCGGTCCAAACGATTGTTTGCACAATGACGCGAAGCCGGCACCGGTTGTTCCTGCGACGGCAAATCCGGTCTCGGCGGTTGCCGATTTCGTCTTTCAAGTCCGTCTGCCCGACGGGGGACTTGCAGGTGCGCGGATCGGGCGGAGACTTCACTACACTAGCCGGGCGCAGGGCAGGCCCGGAAACCGAAAACCGTCCGGTCAGCCCTTGGTGCGTCGGCGTTTCGCCGGCGCGCGGGTGGTGCCGAAGACGCGCTTGAAGATCGTGTCCACATGCTTGGTATGGTAACCGAGATCGAAGAGTGCAGCGAGCTCGCCCTCCGAGAAGCGTCGCGCCACTTCGGGGTCGTTTTCCAGCAGTTCCAGCAGGCTCTCATGACCGTCCGATTCCCAGACCTTCATCGCATTGCGCTGGACGAGGCGATAGGCGTCCTCTCGGCTCACCCCCTTCTGGGTCAGCGCCAGCAGCACGCGCTGCGAATGGACGAGGCCGCCGAGCCGATCGAGATTCGCCTTCATCCGCTCGGGATAGACGATGAGCCGGTCCATCACATTCGTCAGTCGGGCGAGCGCGAAATCAAGGGTGATCGTCGCATCCGGGCCGATGAAGCGTTCGACCGAGGAATGTGAGATGTCGCGTTCGTGCCAGAGCGCGACATTCTCCAACGCCGGCATAGCATACGCACGGATCATCCGTGCCAGTCCGGTGAGATTTTCGGTCAGCACCGGGTTGCGTTTATGCGGCATCGCCGACGAGCCCTTCTGGCCGGGGGCGAAATATTCCTCCGCTTCCAGCACCTCGGTGCGCTGCAGATGCCGGATTTCTACGGCCAGTCGTTCGATCGAGCTGGCGATGACGGCAAGGGTTGCGAAATACATCGCGTGCCGGTCGCGCGGGACGACCTGGGTGGAAACCGGCTCCGGTTTCAGCCCCATCTTCCTGGCGACGTATTCCTCGACTCGCGGATCGATGTTGGCGAAGGTGCCGACCGCTCCCGAAATCGCGCAGGTTGCGACCTCTTCGCGGGCATGTTCGAGTCTTTCACGGGCGCGGGAGAATTCCGCATACGCCTGGGCGAGCTTCAGCCCGAAGGTCGTCGGTTCCGCATGAATGCCGTGCGAACGGCCGATGGTGACCGTATCCTTGTGCTCGAAGGCACGGCGCTTCAATACCTCGAGCAGTTCGTCGATATCCTCGCACAAGATGTCCGCAGCACGCACCAGCTGGACATTGAAACAGGTATCGAGAACGTCAGAGGAGGTCATTCCCTGATGAATGAAGCGCGCCTCGGGACCGACATGCTCGGCCAGATTGGTGAGGAAGGCGATGACATCGTGCTTGACCTCGCGTTCGATCTCGTCGATGCGCGCGACCTCGAAGCGCCCCCTTTCCCACACCTTGCGCGCCGCGTCCTTCGGAATCACGCCGAGCTTCGCCTGCGCATCACAGGCGTGCGCCTCGATCTCGAACCAGATTTTGAACTTGGTTTCGGGCTCCCAGATTTCGGTCATCCGGGGGCGGGCATAGCGCGGCACCATGAAGGATCTCCTCGTGACGATCGGACGGCCACCGACCAGCGGGCGGCGGCTGAAAAGAGGCGGCGCCTGACTAGCAGAGCACCGGGCGGGGGGCAAGAGCGCCCCGGATGCGCTTCTTGACGATTGCGGCCTTGGCAAGAGCAGGGGAATCGGTGATACACTCATCGGCAAGCAGGCCGGCACTTGGGGCAGGGTGCGCATTGCCGCTCCGGCTTCGGGTGTGACAGGCCGGAATGATATTCGGGATGCGGTAACATGTCCCTTGAAACCACCGGTGGTGCGCCCTGCGCATTCCGGTCAGCAGGTCCGGCGCCCGCTGGAGACGTTCCCGGCACGCCCCGGCGGTCTTCATCCCGTCTAAAGACGGGGCAGGCCGGTATCGCGGCGTCGCTATATGGTGCCCTCGATCTGGGGACCAACAACTGCCGCCTGCTGATCGCAAGGCCGAGCGGCGAGGGGTTTCGCGTCATCGATTCCTATTCGCGCATCGTCCGTCTCGGCGAAGGGCTCGGACGGCACGGGGCACTTTCCACCGAGGCCATGGATCGTGCCGTCAAGGCGCTCGCCGTCTGCCGGCGCAAGCTCGACAGGCGAGGCGTTTCGCAGCTCCGTGCCGTGGCCACCGAAGCCTGTCGAAAGGCCTCCAACAGCGCCGAATTTCTGGAACGCGCCCGCCGCGAGGCCGGCATTGAGCTGGAGATCATCAGCGCCCGTGAGGAGGCGCGTCTTGCGGTGATCGGCTGCCAGAGTCTATTGGACCCGCGTTTTTCCCGTGCCATCGTCTTCGATATCGGCGGCGGCAGTACCGAAGTGGTACTGGTTCGTCGTGGCGAGGACGAGCGGCTGCATCTGGTTGGTTGGGCTTCGCTGCCTTTCGGTGTGATTACCCTTACCGAGGCGTTCGGCCTCGGCGAGGGAGACGCCCAAGCCTATGCGAAAACACGGGCGATGGTGCATCAGGCGCTGGCCGAATTCGAGGCGCGCCATCATTTCGCCCGTCATGCCGCAAACGGCGGAATGCAGCTGCTCGGTACATCGGGAACCGTGACGACGCTGGCGAGCGTGCAGCTCAAGCTCAGGCACTATGATCGGCGGCGGGTGGACGGAAGCTGGTTCGACAGCGGCGCGATGCGCGCGCTCGCCCGGCGCATTGCACTGATGGATCGTGCCCAACGGGTCGCACAAGCGTGCATCGGCCGCGATCGTGCCGATTATGTCGTGGCGGGCTGCGCGATACTCGAGGCGCTCTTCGAAACTTGGCCGGTGGATCGGCTGCGGGTCGCCGATCGGGGGCTGCGCGAAGGCGTCCTGCGCTCGATGATGGCGATCGGCGAAGACGTGATCGTTGATCGGCAGGGAGCCGGGCAATGAGCGGTCGTCGTCGTGGCAAGGGAGAGGCAAGCCGGCTCACCCGCGGCCGTCGCACGGAGGCCAAGGTACGGGTGCGTCGTGCGAAGGGCCGCAAGTCATCCTCGGTGCGCTGGCTGCAACGTCAGCTTAATGATCCCTATGTGCTCGAAGCACGCCGTCTCGGTCTGCGCTCGCGCGCTGCCTTCAAGCTGATCGAGATCGATGAGAAGTTCGGCATTCTCAAAGGCGTGCGACGGGTCGTCGATCTCGGCGCCGCGCCGGGCGGCTGGACTCAGGTCCTGCGCGAACGGCTCGGCCCGCAGGCGAAGATCGTCGCCGTCGATATTCTGGAAATGGAACCGCTCGCGGGTGTCGAGATCCTGCAGCGCGACTTTCTCGCCGAAGGAGCCGACGAGGAACTGATCGCCCGGCTAGGCGGGCGGGCGGATCTGGTGCTGTCCGACATGGCGGCACCGACCACCGGGCATCAGCAGACCGACCACCTGCGGACCATGGCGCTGGCCGAGGCGGCCCATGATTTCGCCCGGCGCGTACTGGTTCCGGGCGGTGCCATGGTCATCAAGGTCTATCGCGGTGGTGCGGACACCCGGCTGTTGACCCGGATCCGTCATGATTTTGCCCGCGTGCGTCACTGGAAACCGCCGGCCAGCCGCAGCGAATCGGTCGAAACCTATCTGATCGCACAGGACTTTCGTGCAGAGACTGAGGCCGACACGAGGCCGGCCTGACGGCGCGGCCGCGGGCCGGGAAAAAACCATGGACCTTGCGCCCCGCGATGGCGTATAGGCCGCAGGCACACCGCGAGACGCCTTTCGGTCCGAACCGCCTTGCTTTCAGGAGACCCGTTCGCGATGCGCGATATTCCCCTCGGCCTGACCTTTGACGACGTGCTGCTGGTGCCCGGTCCCTCGGACGTCCTGCCGGCAGGCGTCGATACCCGCACCCGACTTACCCGACGGATCACGCTCAACACGCCGCTGCTCTCGGCGGCAATGGATACCGTCACCGAAACCGATCTTGCCATCGCCATGGCGCAGAACGGCGGTATCGGTGTCATCCATCGAAACAACACCATCGAACAGCAGGCGGAAATGGTCCGCCAGGTCAAGAAGTTCGAATCCGGCATGGTGGTCAATCCGGTCACCATGTATCCGGATCAGACGCTCGCGGATGCCTTGGCGCTGATGGAAAAGCACCGGATTTCCGGCATCCCGGTCGTCGCGCGCGAGGATACGGCCGGACCGAAGAAGCTGGTCGGCATCGTCACCAATCGCGACGTGCGCTTTGCGACCAACCCCGATCAGCCGGTTTCCGAACTGATGACGAGCGAGAATCTGGTCACCGTCCGGCCGGGCGTGTCCAGTGACGAGGCCAAGCGCCTGTTCCATCAGCACCGAATAGAAAAACTGCTGGTGGTTGATGATGAATACCGCTGCATCGGCCTGATCACCGTAAAAGACATGGAAAAGGCGGTGACCTATCCCAATGCCGCCAAGGACGAAAACGGGCGCCTCAGGGTGGCGGCCGCCACCTCTGTCGGTGACGCGGGCTTCGCGCGCGCCGTCGCGCTGGCCGAATCGGAAGCCGATGCCATTGTGCTGGATACCGCCCACGGCCATTCTTCGCGTGTCATCGAGGCGGTCCGCCGCATCAAGGCGGAGCTTGCCGACGTCGAGCTGATCGCCGGCAATATAGCCACCGCGGCAGCGGCAGAGGCCCTGATCGAGGCGGGTGCGGATGCGCTCAAGGTCGGCATCGGTCCCGGTTCGATCTGCACCACCCGCGTCGTCGCTGGTGTCGGCGTTCCCCAGCTCACCGCGGTGATGTCGGTGGTGGAAATCGCCCGCCGGCACGATACGCCGGTAATCGCCGACGGCGGTATCCGCACATCGGGCGACATCGCCAAGGCGATCGCCGCCGGTGCGGATGCCTGCATGATCGGTTCGCTGCTGGCCGGCACCGCGGAAGCACCCGGCGAGGTCTTCCTCTATCAGGGCCGTTCCTACAAGGCTTATCGCGGGATGGGCTCGGTTGGCGCGATGGCGCGCGGGTCTGCGGACCGCTATTTCCAGGAAGACATCAAGGATACGCTGAAGCTGGTGCCCGAAGGAGTAGAGGGACAGGTGCCCTACAAGGGGCCGGTCGCGAATATCCTGCATCAGCTCGTTGGCGGGCTGCGGGCCGGCATGGGCTATGTCGGCGCGCGCACGATCGCCATGATGCATGAACGGGCGCGCTTCGTGCGGATCACCAATTCGGGCCTGCGCGAAAGCCATGTCCATGACGTGACGATCACGCGCGAATCGCCCAACTATCCGAGCAACTGAGAAAGCGGTGCCCCCGAAAGACGGCAGCCTCACATCGAAGAAAAGAGAAAGCACGCGATGACTCCCTCGGCAAGACTGGCGGCTGCGATCGAACTGCTCGCCGGCATCGAGGATGCACTGGCGCGGCACGGGCCGCCGGCCGATCGTCTGATCGAGCGCTTCTTCAAGCAGCGCCGCTATGCCGGGTCGGGAGATCGCCGCTGGATCAAGGAGGCGGTCTATCGCGCGCTGCGCCGGCGCGGGGAGTTGGCTGCCCGTCTGAAGCGGGTCGGCTTGCCGGTGGATGCGCGTCATCTGCTGCTGCTCTCGCAGTGGATCGAAAGGGGGCCGATCGAACCCGAGTGGTTCTATGGTCCGCATGCCGTTCCTGCGCCCGATGAGGAAAGCTGCGCACATCTCGATACGGCCACCCAATTGGCGTTGGAGAAACTGCCGGAAGCCGCCCGTTTCGATCTGCCCGAACTGATGCTGCCCGGCCTGAAGCGTCGCTTTGGTGAGCGCCTTGGCGAAGAGATGGCGGCAATGGCCGGACGCGCGCCGCTCGACCTGCGCGTGCTCGCCCGCCATGGCGGGCGGGAAGAC
>RFIU01000196.1 GCA_003695555.1 Alphaproteobacteria bacterium | reverse complement strand
CAGGCCAAGGGGCCGATCGCCAATCCGGTCGAGATGGCCAACACCCATGAGGCGGCGGTCGGCACGCTGAAGGCGATCCCCGGCTATCATCCGCTTTTCTCGACGGCCTTTCCGGACGCGGAGGATCCCATCACCATCGAGAATGCCGCCCGCGCGATCGCCGCCTTCGAGGCGACGCTGACGACCCCCGATGCGCCCTTCGACCGCTGGCTGGCCGGCGATGACGCGGCTCTTTCGCCCGAGCAGAAGCGCGGGCTTCGCCTGTTTCTCGACAATGGCTGCACCGCCTGTCACAACGGGCCGCTGCTGGGCGGAAATTCCTATCAGAAGTTCGGTGTCGTCGAACTGCCGGATGAACGCATCCTGCCGCGCGCGGACAAGGGACGCATGGCGCTCACCGGCGATAAGGCGGACGAATATGTCTTCAAGGTGCCGTCATTGCGCAACATCGCGCTGACGCGCCCCTATTTCCATTCGGGTGCCGTGTGGGAGCTGAGCGATGCGGTGAAGGTGATGGCGGCAAGCCAGCTTGGCAATGCGCTCTCGGACGAGGATGCGAAGGCGATCGCCACCTTCCTTGAAAGCCTCACCGGCCGCCAGCCGCAGGTCGCTTATCCGGTGCTGCCCGCCAGCGGCGACTGGACCCCGCGCCCCGATCCCGCCCCCTGAAAAGGGGCGTCGCACGAATCCCGCTGGAGCGGCGGCAGTTGCAGCCGGCCGCCATCATCGCGCCATGGCTTTGCTCGTCGCACAAAGACGTGCTAGGCTATTGAACATCAGAGAAAAAGACCCTCAGCGAAGGGGGCGACGGGAAGACAGAACAGGGAGACATCATCATGGGCAAAATTCTCGAGTCGCTGCCAGCTACGGTAGTAGCCGGCGTGGTGCTGACGATCGTGGTGCTGTTCATCGCGCCGATCATCGCCGGATAACCGGCATCGCTTTGCTGAAGACAAGGGAGGAACTGGCAGATGGATATGGATATCGGTTCGCTGGCAATGTATGTGCGCTGGCTGCACGTGATCTCGGGTGTGATGTGGATCGGGCTCTTGTGGTACTTCAATTTCGTCCAGATCCCGACGATGCCGGAAATTCCGGACGACCAGAAACCGGCGATCGGCAAGCACATCGCCCCGCGCGCGCTGTTCTGGTTTCGCTGGGGCGCGATGGCGACGATCTTCTTCGGCCTGTGGCTGGGCTATCTGAAATATGATCTGAGCGACCTCTTGACGCTCAGCCATGGCCAGGGAAGCGTCGCCATGACGCTGCTCGGCATCGGCATGTGGTTCGGCATCATCATGTGGTTCAATGTCTGGTTCGTGATCTGGCCGAACCAGAAGAAGGCGCTGGGCCTGGTCGAGGCGGATGCCGAGACGAAAGCCAAGGCCGGCCGCACGGCGATGCTCTTCTCTCGGACCAACACGCTGCTTTCGATCCCGATGCTGCTCGGCATGGTCGCCGGCTCGCACTTCGCCGGCTGACGATCGCACGGGGTTCGCCCCCGCATCATGCCATAAGGGCGGAAATTCATGGACGCAGGGCGGTGGAACCGTCCTGCGTTCGTCTTTTTCGGGCCATGGCCGCCTGTTTCAGGCCGTCTCCTCATCGGCCAGCCAGGCGAGAATCGCCGCACGATGCTCATCGAACGCCGGCGGGGCCGGCAGAACCACAGGGGCATCGGCCATTCCTGCCTCGCCTTCTGTGACCCGTACCGGATTTGCCGCCATCATAAGCTCGCCGCCACCCGGCAGCGGGGCATGGCCGATCATGCCGCGCGCGCGAACCTGGGGGTCATTGACGGCCGATGCGATATCGTTGATCGGGCCGCAGGGAATGCCGGCACTTTCCAGCCGTTGCAGCCAGTGGGTGACCGGACGGCAGGCCAGCGCCGCTTCGATTTCCGCGGTCAGAGGCGCGATGTTTCGGCAGCGAAGGTCATTGCTGGCAAAGCGCGGGTCGCGGGCGATTTCGGGCCGATCGAGAGTTTCCGCGAGCTTTCGGAACAAGGTGTCGTTGCCGGCGGCAATGACCAGATACCCGTCGGCGGCGCGGAACGCTGCGAACGGCGCGATCGAGGGATGGCGGGCACCCAGCGGACCGGGGCTCTGCCCGCTGGCCGCATAACGGGCGATGGCATTCTCCAGAATGGCAATCTGACCGTCGAGCATGGCGATATCCACCAGTCGGCCGCGACCGTCTCGTTCACGGGCGACCAGCGCCGCCTCTATTCCTGCGACGGCAAATAGGCCGGCGGTAATATCGCCGATCGAGGTGCCGACCCTGACCGGCGGCCCGCCCGGCGTGCCGGTCACCGACAAGATCCCGCCCATCGCCTGCACCACCATGTCATAGGCCGGCCGGTCACGGTACGGTCCGGTTCGCCCGAAACCGGAGACGGCGGCGTAGATCAGGCGCGGGAAGCGCGCGTGCAGCGTCTCCCAGGAATAGCCGAAACGGTCCATGACGCCGGGGCGGAAATTCTCGACCAGGACATCAGCGCGTGCCAGCAGCGCCTCGAAGAGGCGCCGGTCCTCCTCCTCCTTCAGGTCGAGCGCGATCGATTCCTTGCCGCGGTTGATGCTCGCGAAATAGGCGGAAAAGCATTCACCGTCCCCGGTTTCGACGAAGGGGCCGATGTGCCGGGCATCGTCGCCGCCTAGCGGGTGCTCGACCTTGATCACCCGCGCGCCGAGATCGGCGAGCACCATCGTGCAATAGGGGCCGGCCAGCACCCGCGAAAGATCCACCACCACCAGTCCTTCGAGCGGGCGAGGTGATGCCTCGCCAAGTGTTCCGCCCGTTCGCTGCCCGTATCCATCGCCGGGTCCCTGCTCGCCCCTTCTGTCGTCCGTTCGCATCACAGCTGCTTCTTCCATGATTATTCCGAGTCCCGACCGCCCTTGCCGGATCGTCCCGAATTCCTAGCCGCCAGCCGGCGTCAAGGTCCAGAGCGTCAGGATCGCTTGATTTGCAGTCGCCGGTCGGGCATCTGCGGTACGCACTTGAGCGTCGCAGCACATGCCGCCCGCAACCGAGAGCGAGAAGGAAGACCGTTCGATGCCGGAACATGTCATCGCTCCGCCGACACTTGCCGAACTGCCGATTGCGGGCAGCCGGCAGCGCTTTCCGGTGCGCCGGATATTCTGCATCGCCCGCAATTATGCATCGCATGCGCGCGAAATGGGGATGGACGCAGAACGCGCCGCGCCGGTCCATTTCATGAAGCCGCGCGAGAGTCTCGCACAGGACGGAGCAGCGATCGTCTTCCCGCCGTGTACGGAGCTTCTCCATCATGAAGTCGAACTGGTTGCAGCGCTCGGAGCCGGTGGCGCCGAGGTGCCGGTTGACGAGGCGCTCGACCTGGTCTTCGGCTATGCGGTGGGCAATGATCTGACGCGCCGCGATGTCCAGGCGCGTCTGCGAAAGAAGGGCTTTCCCTGGGAGGCCGCCAAGGCCTTCGACGGGGCAGCACCGATCGGCGCCATCGCCCCGGCGTCACGGGTCGGCCACCCGACGCACGGGCGCATCCGGCTTGCCGTCAACGGCAAGCTGCGACAGGACGGCAACCTGGCGGAAATGATCTGGAAGACGGCCGAGATCGTTTCGCATCTGAGCCGCTGGCAGCAGCTGTATCCCGGGGATCTGATCATGACCGGGACGCCGGCTGGTGTCGGTCCGCTGGCCCCCGGCGACCGGGTGAGGTGCGAGATCGAGGGTATCGGAACCCTGACACATGACATCGTCACCTTGAGCAAGGAGGCACGATCGTGACCCCGCGTGCGGCGCGCCACCCGGCACCGATCGAGATTGCCCTCTATCAGCCGGACATCCCGCAGAATACCGGCACGCTGCTCAGACTCGGCGCTTGCCTCGGTGTGCCGCTGCACATCATCGAACCGGCCGGATTTGCACTCACCGACCGCCGTCTGCGACGCGCCGGAATGGACTATCTGGCCGCGGCAGCGCGCCGTCATCATGACGACTGGCATGCCTTTCTCGGCTGGGCGCATGCTCACGGTCGAAGGATCGTGCTGTTGACGACGAAGACGCGTCGATCTTACCTCGATTTGACCTATCTCAAGGGCGACGTCCTTCTTCTGGGGCAGGAAAGTGCAGGAGTGCCGCAAACCGTCGCTGCGGCCGTCGACGCGCGGGTGTGCATTCCGATGCGCGCCGGGGCGCGCTCCCTGAATGTCGCGGTCTCGGCGGCAATGGCGACCGGCGAAGCGCTGCGTCAACTGGAAGCCTTTCCGGCCTTCGGGTCAAAGGGGGAGGGTAAGGGCGATGAATGCGACCGACTGGGACCTGAAGGAGAACAGTGTGGATCCGATGGATGACCGCAAGACGCGCGCCGCCACCTGGTTCGAATCGCTGCGCGACATGATCTGCGAGACCTTCGAGCGGCTGGAGAACGAACTGTCGTCCGGCCCCCTTGCAGAACGTCCGCCGGGGCGCTTTGAACGCAAGGCCTGGCGACGCACCGACCCATCGATGCCCGAGAGCGACGGCGGCGGCGGCGTCATGTCGATCATGAAAGGCCGCGTCTTCGAAAAGGTCGGTGTCAACATCTCTACCGTCTATGGCCGCTTCAAGGAACCGTTCAACAAGCAGATTCCCGGGGCGCAAGAGAATCCCAGCTTCTGGGCCTCCGGTATCTCACTCGTCGCCCACATGCACAACCCGCATGTCCCCGCGGTACACATGAACACCCGCATGATCGTCACCAGCAAGGCCTGGTTCGGCGGCGGGGCGGATCTGACCCCGGCCCTCGACATGCCTGAGGAGGTCGCGCACTTTCACAAGGTGCTGAAGGACGCCTGCGACGCCCATGACCCGGACCATTATCCGCGCTTCAGCAAATGGTGCGACGAGTATTTCTTTCTGCCCCACCGCGGCGAGCCGCGCGGGGCGGGCGGAATCTTCTACGACTATCTCGACTCGGGAGACTGGGAGCGGGACTTTTCCTTCACCCGCGATGTCGGGCGCGCCTTCCTCGATGCCTTCGTTCCGATCGTCCGGCGTCGCATGAACCGCCACTGGGGCGAGGAAGAGCGCGAGAAGCTGCTCGTCAAGCGTGGCCGCTATGTGGAATTCAATCTGCTCTATGACCGCGGCACCCGTTTCGGCCTTCAGACCGGCGGCAATACGGACGCCATCCTGATGTCGCTGCCGCCCGAGGCCCGCTGGCCGTAACCCCCATTCTTTCTCCTGCCGACGTGTGGTGCAGAGGCTAGCCCCCCGAAGGCGGGGATGGTCAGCGGCGCTCGGCTCGCCTAAGGGTGGGAGAGAAGCCGTTCCATCAAGGTCGAGGAGGAAGCCGCACATGTCGTTGCCTGAAGAACTGCGCAGCCGTCTCAAGTTGCCCGTGGTCGCCGCGCCGATGTTTCTGGTCTCGGGCCCGCAGCTCGTGATCGCGGCCTGTCGCGCCGGCGTGCTCGGCACCTTCCCGGCGCTCAACGCCCGCCCGATCGAAGAGCTCGACCGCTGGCTGAAGGAGATTTCGGCCGCACTCGGCGATCAGGATGCACCGTTCGGGGTCAATCTCATCGTTCACCGCTCGAACACGCGGCTCGCCGAAGACGTCGAGATGGTGGTCCGCCACCGGGTGCCGGTGGTGATCACCTCGGTCGGCCATCCCGGCGACATCGTCGAGAAGGTGCACGCCTATGGTGGCATCGTCTGGCACGATGTGACCAATCTGCATCATGCGAGAAAGGCGATGGCGTCCGGCGTCGATGGCCTGATTCTGGTTTCCGCCGGTGCCGGCGGCCATGCCGGGACGATCAACCCCTTCGCACTGGTGCCGCAGGTACGCGAATTCTTTGCCGGCACGATCCTTCTTGCCGGCGCGATCTCCGACGGGCGGGCGGTAAGGGCGGCAGAAGTGCTCGGCGCCGATCTCGCCTGGCTCGGCACCCGCTTCATTGCGACGCGCGAATCGCTGGCCGATCCGCAGTACAAGCAGATGCTGGTCGAGGCGCAAGCCGCCGATATCGTCTATACCGACAAGGTTTCCGGCATTCACGGCAATTTCATTCGTCAGTCGCTGGAAGCCGCCGGCATCGAATGGCGCGCTGCAGGCGAACGCAAGAAGGTGGACATGGATCTGGCGAGCCGGGCGGCGGGCGAAAAGGAAGCCTCAGCCGCCGAACGCGAGGCCAAGGCCTGGAAGCACATCTGGTCGGCAGGTCAGGGAGTCGGCTCGATTCACGATATCCCGACCGTCGCCGAGCTCGTCGAACGTTTGGAGGCCGAGTACCGGCGCGCCTGTGATCTGCCGCCCTTCCATGGCGCGAGCGGCGCACCGCACGCGCACTGAACCGAATTGCCAGAAGGGCCTCGGCCTTCCTCTCTGCCCGCGCTCAATCGGGGTCGCGTTCGTCGAGATAGAAGTGCTCGATCGGCCGCAGATCGTCATCGAGTCGATAGAGGATCGGCCGGCCGGTCGGGATCTCGAGACCGGGGATCTCGTCATCGGGGATCCGGTCGAGATATTTTACCAACGCCCGCAGGGAATTGCCATGGGCGGCGACGAGCACCGTCTTGCCCGTCTTCAGGACGGGCGCGATCCGCTCGTGCCACAAGGGAAGAAAGCGCGCCACCGTGTCCTTGAGGCTTTCGGTGCGCGGCAGCAGGGCGAGCTCGATACCGGCATAGCGCGGATCGCCATCGGGCAGACGGGGGTCGCCGTCTTCGAGCGGCGGTGGCGGCACGTCATAGGACCGCCGCCAGACATGAACCTGTTCGGGGCCGACCTTCTCGGCCATTTCCTTCTTGTTCAACCCCTGCAGCGCCCCATAGTGGCGTTCGTTGAGGCGCCAGTGCTTTTCGACCGGCACCCACATCCGCTCGAGTTCGTCGAGGGCGATGCAAAGAGTCCGGATCGCCCGCGTCAGAACCGAGGTAAAGGCCCACGTCGGCGCGAGCCCGTGCGCCTTCATCAGGCGGCCGGCCTCGCGTGCCTCCTCGCGGCCCTTTTCCGACAGATCGACATCGGTCCAGCCGGTAAAGCGATTTTCCAGATTCCATTGGCTCTGGCCGTGACGCAGCAGGATCAGCTCGGGCATCGCAAGGGTCTCCCGAATGGGCAGGCAACGATCAGGAAGGGGGCGCCGAAAAAGCGCCGTCATTCAGGACGCCGACGGGGGTCCGGCCCGCTTGTGCCGCCTTGCCGCCGTCGCGTCAAGAGGATGGCGCTGCGGCAAGTGTCGTCGAGAGGAAGTCACGCAAGTGCCGGCCGATCGCATGTGGGCTGTCCTCCTGAATGAAGTGACTGCCGGCGACCTCCACTTCCTGCTGGTTGGGGAAGGTCCGGCAGATCTCTCGCACGCGTCCGGTCAGCACGACCCCCGGACGGGCATTGACGAAGAGCTTCGGGATCGCCGTTTCCTGCATGAAAGCGAGATTGGCGGAAAGGGTCGCATGAACGTCGGCAGGCTCGCCGTCGAAGGGAATTTCGCGCGGCCAGGCGAGAGTCGGCCAGCGTGCTGCGCCCGCCTCGACATAGGGACGACGATAGACTGCCATTTCCTCCTCGCGAAGCCCGCGCAAGACACCATTGGGCAGGACGGTTTCAACGAAGAAATTGTTTTCCAGGATCAGATGCTCGCCCGCCTCGTCACGAAAGGCCTCGAAGATGGCGCGCACGCTCTCCGGCCAGTCGGACCAGGACAGCGGCATCACCAGCCCTTCCATATAGGCGATGGCGCGCACCCGACGCTGATGTCGGCGCGCCCAGTCGATGCCGAGCGCCGTGCCCCAGTCGTGAATGACCAGCACGATCTCGCCCTTGGGCGCGACCGTCTCGATGAAGGCATCTAGGAAACGCCGGTGCGTTGCGAAGCGGTAGGTATCGGGGCCGGCATCCGGGATCTTGTCGCTTTCACCCATGCCGATCAGGTCGGGGGCGATCACCCGCCCGAGATCCGCGACATGCGGCCAGACATTTCGCCAGAGATAAGACGAGGTCGGATTTCCGTGCAGGAACAGGATCGTCGGCGCATCTTGCGTCCCGTCTCCCGCTTCGCAATAGGCCATCTTCAGGCCGTCGATCGAGACGGACTGCCGCTTCGGTTCCGTGGTCGCAATGCTTTCGATCGGATCGCCGGTCAGTGCCATGCTGCCCCCTCCTGATAGGTGCCGGGATGAATGGATGGCGCCAGCTTTCGACCATTCGCTGCACGGGTCAAGAGCATTCGTGCCGATCAGAATCGGTAGCCGAGCGCCAGCAGCGTGCTCAGCCGATGGTCATCGGCGCTTATCGGTGAACGGCGGGCATCGCCGAGCAGCCGCTCGTAGCGGATCAGCGAAAAGACCTTCCAGTGCGGCGCGATCGGATAGGCGATCATGACCTTGCCGCCGAAGCGCTCGAGCCCGGCACCGGCATCGAATGGCACCAGGCCGGCCGCGGCCGAATCGGCTGGCGGCACGTCATAGAAGGCACTCATGTAGTGCGAATCGGCGAAGCGAAGCTCCGGCCCGATGCTGAGCAGGGTTTGGCCGAAGGCGCGCATCTTCGCCTGAACCGCCAGCGTTCCGTAGAAGCCGTCATGGCCCTTGCCGATCAGATCCTGATTTAGCGAAAGGTCGATCGCCAATGGCCCGTAGCCGACGGTGCCGGAGAGGCGGGCAAGCGCGGTCTTGCCGACCGGTTTCAGGCCCGGCAGTTCCTTTCGGCTGCGGCTTTCGAAGCCCGGCGCGATCGAGGCTGCGGCTTCGTAATAAAAGCGCCGACCTTTTTCGCGACGGATCAGAAAGACGCCGAGGCCGTCGGTGACATTGAAGAACCAGCGGTCCTTCACCCGCACATCGACGAAGGCTATCGGAGAAAGCTTGGTCGCGTCCGCACCCGGATATCGGGGCCTGAGCGCCATGCCGAGGCCGATGGAAACCTGCGTGCGGGCGCCCAGGATGCGCCGCCACCAGGCGGGAACGCGTTGAATGGCGAGAAGAGGGGAAGAGGCGTCGTCGGCATTCTCGCCATCGCTTCTGCCGGCTCCTTCCTGCGCGGCCGCCATTGGCTGATGGGCGGTAAGGATGAGGCAGGCAAGGCCGACCCCCGTCCCGATGCGCCGAGCGCCCCACGCCCTGCGGATCGATCCGCTCTCGCGCCACCGCCGACTGATCCTGCCCTTCCCGATCTTTCCGCCTCTCGCCATCGCGTGTCTGTCGTTACCGCTTGTCATGAGCCCTGTGTGCCGAAGGGACGGACCGGCGTACTCACCCGGATGTCGGGATGGCCGGCGAAGTGCAGCGTAATGACGATCGCACGTCGACTCTCGGCGTCCTTCACGCCCTGCAGCATGACATGAAGGCCGCCGGGTGCGAAATGCACCTCGCCATGGGCGGGAATTTCGAGCTCGGGGCGCGCGTGCATGCGCATCATGCCCTTTTCTTCGCGGCTCTCATGGACCATGGCGATTTTTGCGTCCGGGCTCGACACGCCGATCAGTCTGTCCGGGCCGCCGTCATTATAGAGCGTGAAATAGACGGCGGCCGTACCGGCGACCGGCACAATGCGCGCAAAGGCCTTCTCGACACGGATCGCCGGCGGCTCCGTCGTCTTCGGCGAACAGGCGGCGAGCATGATCAGGCCTGCCAGCGCCAGCCATGCCGGCCGCAGCAATCCCGCCAGCAAGTGAGAAATGCCGAATTTCATCTTCCGTCTCCAGCCAGATATCCGCAACCGCCATCGAGTGCGCGGGCCATGATCCGGTCATGAAGTGCCATCTGGTCGGCGATGATTCCCGCGCGTTCTTCCGCCAGCAGAAAGCCGGCGGCGATGGCCCGATCGACGGCAGCCGCAAAGGCGCGCTCGTACCCCGCACGATCACCATAGCGCTCTTCGAGCGAGGGACGCGGATCGAGATCCGCCATCCGCTCGGCCCTGGTGCGGGCGAAGGGAATGAAGCTGCCAAGCCAGCGCGAGATGATCCGATGCCCGCCATGGGCCGGGTTGCGCGGATTGAAACCGAGATGACTGCCGAGCGGCGCTTCGATCCAGGGAAGCGGCGCACCACCCTGATCATTGCCGTCGCGCCGTGGCATCGGTACGAGGGTACGATAGTGGCCGGTGACCTTCGGCGGCACTAGATCCATGATCCCAGATTTCGCGAAACGCGGTCCGAAATCGAGCCGAGGCGGCACCAGAAAGCCCTGCGGACGCGCCGGCGCGAAGCCGCGCGGCAGGGCGGCGAGATAGGCCGGCGCATCGCCGAGCTCACCGCGTGCAAGGGTCGGAT
>RFIU01000195.1 GCA_003695555.1 Alphaproteobacteria bacterium | reverse complement strand
GGGTTCGATCAGATCGAGCCGGACGAGCTCGGCTTCAAGGCCCTGCGCCCCGCGAAAGAGATGGGTGCGGAATTCGAGGCGCGCCGCGGCCTCGACATTCGCCGGACTGTCATCGATGAACAGCGTGTGCGCCGGCTCGAGCGACCAGCGGGCGATGGCGCGCCGGAAGATCTCCGGGTCGGGCTTGACGACGCCCTCTTCCCCCGAAACCATGATGTCGCAAAATCGCGCCAGAAAGGGGAACTCAGCGCGGGCGCGCGGGAAGGTTTCGGCCGAGTAGTTGGTGATGGCGTAAAGCGGCAGGCCGCGCGCGTGCAGCGCTTCGAGCAGTGCGACCGATCCCGCGATCGGGCCGGCGATGGTTTCATCCCAGCGCGTGTAATAGGCGGCGATCAGCTCGGCATATTCGGGAAAGCGCGCCTGCCGTTCGGCGATGCTTTCGGCGAAGGGGCGGCCGCGATCGTGCTCGGTGTGCCAGGATAGCGGCACCACATGGTCGAGAAAATATTCCAGCTCATCAGGGTCGTCGATGAGCTTAGAGAAGAGAAAGCGCGGATCCCAGCGCAGCAGGACATTGCCGATGTCGAAGATGACCGTCAGCACCTTCGCCGCGGTCTCCTCGCCCTGCCCACCGGCAGACGCGCGCGCCGGTCGCTGCGGGGCACGGTTCATCGCCGCTTCCTTGCCGATCGTCGCTGCCCCGTGCACGAGCGATGGGTGGCCGTCAGCCCTGACGTGCCTTGAAGCGCCGGTTGGTCTTGTTGATGACATAGACCCGGCCGCGGCGACGGATCACCCGGCAGTCGCGGTGCCGCTTCTTCAGGGATTTGAGGGAATTGCGGATTTTCATGGGGGCGCCTTTCGTCCCGTATCGACTTCTTCGTCGCCGGCGCATCCGGCCCGCAAGGGGGGCGCCCGCGACATCCTGATTCGAGCGCGGGACCATAAGGATCGTCGGCCTGCGCGTCAAGCGGGGGAGATGTTCCTTCGCGGGCCGCCCCGTCCCGCTCAGATCACCGTGACGCGTTGCGTCGAAGATGGCGGGGTCCTATGAAGGGCGGATGACGGATCCGCTGCCCAATGTTCACGAATACAGCGTTTCGGAACTCGCCTTCGCGCTCAAGCGCTCGGTCGAGGACCGTTTCGGGCATGTACGGGTTCGCGGCGAGCTGTCCGGGGTGAAGATCGCCGCTTCCGGCCATCTCTATGCCGGCCTCAAGGATGAAGGCGCGGTCCTTGATGTCGTCTGCTGGCGCGGCCAGCTTGCCCGGATGGGTTTTCGGCCCGAAGACGGGTTGGAGGTGATCGCGACCGGCAGACTCACCACCTATCCGGCGCGTTCGAAATACCAGCTCGTCATCGAGCGGCTGGAGCCGGCCGGTGTCGGTGCCCTGATGGCGCTGCTCGATGAACGTCGGAAGAAGCTCGCCGCCGAGGGGCTGTTCGCCCAGGAACGCAAGCGGCCATTGCCTTTCCTGCCGGATATTGTCGCCGTCGTCACCTCGCCGACCGGTGCGGTCATCCGCGACATCCTGCATCGCCTAGCCGAGCGCTTTCCCCGCCGCGTGTTGCTCTGGCCGGTACTGGTCCAGGGCGAGGGAGCGGCCGAGCAGGTGGCCGCGGCGGTGCGCGGTCTCAACGAATTGTCGCAGGCCGGTCGGCTGCCGCGTCCCGACGTCATCATCGTCGCGCGCGGCGGCGGCTCGATCGAGGATCTCTGGCCATTCAACGAGGAGGCGGTCGTGCGCGCGGTGGCCGAGAGCCGGATTCCGGTCATCTCCGCGGTCGGTCACGAGACGGACACGACTCTTATCGATCATGCCGCCGACCGCCGCGCGCCGACGCCGACGGCGGCGGCTGAAATGGCGGTGCCGGTGCGCGGCGAGCTGATCGCGCGGCTGCGAGATCTTGACGCCCGCCTCGACGGGGCGATGGCGCGACTCGTCATGCGTCTCGGTGACCGGCTGAAGGCGGCAGCCGCGCATCTTGCCCGCCCGCGCGATCTGCTGCTGGTGCCGCGCCAGCGACTCGACGAGCTGGGCGAGCGTCTGCCGCGCGCGCTGATCGCCGGAACTCGCGAAAAGCGGCTGCGCCTGACCCGTGCGGCGGCGGGACTGGTGCCGTCGCGGCTGCGCCAGCACTGGCGCTATGAACGCCGGGGGCTCGACGAGGCGGCGCATCGGCTCTCGAAGGCCCTCGCACGCACGCTGGAAGAGCGCCGCCAGCGGCTCGAATCGGCGACGCGCCTGCTTGAGAGTCTTTCCTACAAGGCGGTACTGGCGCGTGGTTTCGCCGTCATCCGCCGCCCCGACGGAACGGTGGTTGCGCGGGCGGAACGGCTTTCGTACGGCGAGAGGGTCCGCGCCGAATTCTTCGACGGCTGGCGACCAATGCGGGTCGAAGCCGATGAGCGGGTATCTCAATCTTCTCCCGCAACGCCCTCTCCCAACCCTCGCGCCGGCAAGTCGCGCCGCGCGGGCGGCGAGGGTGGTGGTCAGGGACGGCTGTTCTGATCAAAGCGGGCCCGCCGTTACGCCTCCCTTGTGAAGCCCTTTTCATCCAGGTGAGCATTTTTTGAAAATCATCCTACATTTACCGGGAAAACAGTCGCACGTTTAAGTATTTTATAAGGATTTTCCGATCTTCTTCTTGTTGGGGGTCGCAGAGCGGCGATTCCCGTGGGGGCGGCCAGGATATGGCGGGAGTTTTCATGATGGCGATCAGCAGAGCCTATGAGAAGTGCCTGACAGGTTTGACCTGCATGGTCCGCGGAACCGGGACGATTCAGGAACGGTTGGCGGCAGCGTTTCTACAGCATCTGCGTCATATCGATCCTGATGAGGATCTGACCCCGGCACTCGAGCAGCAGTTCTTGGAAATGAAGGGGATGGTGACCGCTCGCGCACCCGAGCATGAGGGGGAAAGCCGGATCGAGGCGACGACCCGGGAAATGAGCGATCTGGAAGCCCAGGAGGCCGCCGACATCTTCATTGCCTTCGCGACCAATGTGTCGGCCGTCTATCATGAGGAAGAGCGACTTCGCTGTATCCGGGAAGGGGAGGAGAAAGCGCGCACATCTGAAGGACGCGACGCCGCCTGAACGCATCTTTTGCTGTTTCTGAGAAGCTTTCGGAGTCTGTGCTGTGCGCAAGTGCGCGGCAGTCGGAAAATGCCGCCTTTTTGAAGCAGCGGCCCATTCTTCTTTCATGTGCCTGCCGCACCGATTGCCGAGATTTTCGCTCACCCTCGCCCTATCCCGGGCGGGCAGGTGATTCGCCCGATTTCGACACCGCCGCTTCTGGCCATGAAGGTCCCGGTATGGACGGGAGATTGATACAATTGGAGGCAAACTGGAAGCAAACCGGCAGCCTGTTCGCCGCATATCCTTGCTAGTGCAGGGTGGATCCGACGACACCGGATTGCCCGCTTCGACGTCGTTGTGCCCGTAAGACGGCCAGAATTCCCTTCCTCAAACATTCATTGACATGTTCATGCTGCGCTGCAGCAATTCCGTCATCATCCAGTACTGACGGAGGAATGCGGAACATGCACGGAGAACGCGTCTTTCGCCTCGGGAAAGCTACCGATGGCGAGCCGAAGAGGAACGGTTGCGGGAAGGGAGTCGGCCAGCATCCACTTGTCGGGATTGCCGCCATGCTGCTGGTCGGCATGCACTCGCCCGCATCGGCACGCGCCGATGAGGAGGGCAGCGAGAATGTGCAGGCGGTGCCCGCGGGGCTTGAGATTTCCGGCGAGGCGACGCTGGTCAGCGATTACCGCTTTCGCGGCGTTTCGCTCTCGGACCGTGATTTCGCGGTGCAGGGGGCTGTCGATCTCGCATGGGACGGCTGGCACCTTGGCTGGTGGGGATCCTCGATCCAGGAATTCGCCGGAGCCGAAGCCGAAGTCGATGTGACGTTCGGCCGGAGCTTCTCCGCTGGCGCCCTTGATCTGGACGTGGGCGGCATCGCCTATCTGTTTCCCGGTGGACGGGATGTCGCCTACCTCGAGGCCTATGGCGCGGTCTCGGGTGCGCTCGGCCCCTTCGGGTGGGAGGCGCGTGTGCACTATGTGCCGGCGCAGTCGAATACCGGGCGGCGTGACAATGTCTATCTGGCCGGTGCGCTGTCGCTGCCGCTCGGCACCCTCGACCTAGCCGGTGGTGTGCCGGTGACCCTTGATGGTGGTCTCGGCTACGAGGACGGCGCCTTCGCCGACGGCAAGTGGGACTGGCGTTTCGGGCTCGCGGCCGAGGTGGCGGGACTGACCCTCGGCATCCACTATGTCGATACCAATGTCCCTGGGCGTTTCTCAGGCGCTGGAGCGTTGTTCTCGATCGACAAGGCATTCTGAAGGCGGGCAGACCGGGCCATATCCGCCGCAACAAGGAGCTTGCGCGCAAGTCGCCGCCGGGGCTAAGGCCGGGGCGGAGCGACGCCCTGCTCGACGATGGCCTTCCGGCTGGCAGCGGCTGCGAGAATGAATGCGATGCGCCCCATCCGACACCCTTTCAGGAGGATCGATGTCCGACACGCCGGTCAGACTTGTCGATATCAACCGGATGATGGAGATGGTGCCGCATCTTTCCGCGCTCGGTATCCGTGCCGAGCGGCTGGACCGCGACGCGGCAGTGCTTCGGCTGCCCTATCGCAAGGAACTGGTGGCCTATGAGGATACCGGCGTGCTGGCCGGAGGGGCGATCTATTCATTGATCGATTCGGCATCCGGGATGGCGGTCTTTGCCCGGCTGGGCGTTTTCGAGCCGATTGCGACGCTCGATCTCAGACTCGACTATCTCAAGCCCGCACAAGCCGGTCG
>RFIU01000017.1 GCA_003695555.1 Alphaproteobacteria bacterium | reverse complement strand
GATCGAAGTATATTCTGCCCATTCCATCCGGTGGGAAATTCGGACATTGGCTTTTAACCGTCATTTGACTGAAAAGATTAAGAAATTCAGCCATTCAAGAAACTGGCATGTCTATTGCTTCAGGGGTGGGGGACAAGCCTCCTTCCCGCCAAGGGCGTGAGGCAGACTGGGCCGACGAGGAGATGAAGAGATGGCTTTTTCGGTCAATACCAACGCCAGCGCGCTGAGCGCGTTGCAGCAGCTTCAGAAGACGACGACGTCGCTTTCGGAAACCCAGGAGCGCATCAATACGGGTCTGAAGATCCGCTCGGCCAAGGACAATGCGGCCGTTTTTGCGATCTCGCAGAATCTGCGCGCGGATTTCCGCGGATATGATGCGGTGGCGCAGAGTCTGGATCGCTCGATCAGCGCGACCGATGTGGCACTGGCGGCGAGCGAGGCGATCGGCGACCTGCTGCTGCAGCTTAAGGAAAGGGCGGTCGCTGCCGCCGATGCCGGCTTGGATTCTGCCAGTCGTGCGGCCCTGCAGGAGGACTTCAATCAGATCCGCGATCAGATCTCGACGATCATCGTCAATGCCTCGTTCAATGGTACCAATCTGATCGATGGCGGATCGGATCAGGTGGTGGCGATCACCACGCCTGATGCGACCCAGAATATCACGGTCGCCCATGAAAACATGTCACCGGGCGGATCGATCGTTACCTTCGGGCCGTCTTCGACCTTCGCGACCGCTTCACAGGCGGCAGCACTGGTTGCCAAGATCGACTCGTCGATCGGCAATCTCAGCGACGCCCAGACCCGTCTCGGTTCCGGAGCCAAGGCGCTCCAGACCCAGCGCGACTTCACGACGATCATTCAGGACACGATCCAGCGGGGTATCGGCAATCTGGTGGATGCCGATCTGGCACGCGAAAGCGCGCAATTGCAGGCCCTCCAGGTCAAGCAGCAGCTCGGCCTTCAGGCCCTGTCGATTGCCAACAGCCAGCCTCAGGCGATTCTGTCCCTGTTCCAGTAGCAGGGATAGCAAGACGACGCGCCCCAGGCGTGCCGGCAACGCAGCTTCCACCACGTACGATGCCGGATCATCCATTGCTCATCTCCCTCGGGAAAACGGTTCCGGTCCTTGTGCCGGAGCCGTTTTCTTTCCGGAGAAAGTCATTCTTCTTGCTTACCGGAACCTTTTTTCCACTTGGACGGCCACCTGATAAGAAAGGCGCCGTCGCGAAAGATCGGTAAAGGGGCCGGAAAGCGGGAGCGCAAAAGAAAAAGCAAGGCCTCCAGCCCAGTGGAGCACCTTGCCTTCCCTTTGCGGGGCGTTGCGGCATCTCGTCAGGTTCTTCGCGCAATGTTTGGAGCGCACATGAACCCGCATGTTCCATTCGAGGAACAGGATCGGTTGCCGTATCCCCTCCCTGAACTTGGGCCGCGCCGGTTGTTCCCGCCTTGCGGCACCTTTGCTTCTTACTCTTCTGCACGTAACCCCAGGACCACGTAGAGAATCGAAGAACGAGGCGCTTCGCAACGTTTGTCGGGTTCCGACGTCGATGCGAAGCGGAAATTACGGCAGGTTTCCGCGCTTGTCATGCGACATGAAGCCGATCACCGAAACATCAGCTCATTTTCCCGTGAACTGTGGCGGATCGGCAACAACAGGATCCCCTCTTGCCCAAGGCGCGCACCTCGGGCAGGTAGAGGCAGGGATGTCCGGCATTCCCGAAAGGGACAAGGAAAGGGTGACGGACGTGCGATTCGGGATCGAGTGGGATCTGGCACTGCGCTATCTGCGCTCGCGTCGGGCGGACGGTTTCATCTCGGTGATTGCCGGTTTTTCGCTGGTCGGCATCATGCTCGGTGTTGCAACCCTGATCATCGTGATGAGCGTGATGAACGGTTTCCGGCAGGAGCTGGTCCACAAGCTGCTCGGCTTCAACGGCCATGCGATCGTCTCGGGATACGGGGGAAAGATCGACGACTGGCCGCCTTTGGTTGCGCGCCTTAAGGCGGTCGATGGTGTTGTCCGCGTGACCCCTTATGTCCATGCACAGGTGATGGCGATCGCCGGCGAATATGCGGCCGGCGGTTTCGTCCGCGGCCTGCCGGACGAGCGCCTGGTCGATGGCGGCTTCGCCGGCATGGAAGTGGTTGAGGGGTCGCTTGACGAGCTGCAGTATGAACGGACCGTCATCATCGGCTATCGACTCGCCCGCAATCTCGGAGTCGGACCGGGCGACCGCCTGTTGCTGCTGACGCCGAAGTTCACGACGACCCCGCTGGGCGGCCTGCCGCGCGGCATTGCCTTCACGGTGGGTGCTCGGTCAAACTCGGCATCTATGACTTCGACAATCTCTTCATCGGCATGCCGTTGGAGGAGGCGCAGCATTTTCTCAAGCTCGGCAATGCCGTCACCAATATCGAGATCGATGTCGCCGATCCGACCCGCATAGCGGACTATCTGCCCGCGATCCAACGGGAAGTCGGGCGGGCCGGGGTCGTGACGAGCTGGCGCGATCTCAACCGCAGTCTCGTTTCCGCGCTCGATGTCGAACGCAATGTCATGTTCCTGATACTCACCCTGATCATCCTGGTGGCGGCCTTCAACATCATCTCCAGCCTGATCATGCTGGTGAAGGACAAGTCGCGAGACGTCGCGATCCTGCGCACGATGGGTGCGGGCCGGGGAACGGTGCTCAGGGTCTTCATGATCGCAGGCTCCTCGCTCGGCGTCATCGGCACCGGCCTCGGTGTGGCGCTCGGCCTGCTGTTCTGCGCTCATATCGAGCAGATAAAGTCGCTGCTCGAACACTTGACCGGAACTGAACTGTGGAATCCGGAGATCCGGTTCCTGAGCGAGATTCCGGCGCTCGTCGACCCCGCAGAGGTGGTGATCACGGTCACCCTGGCGCTCGGTCTGTCGCTGCTGGCGACGCTGCCGCCCAGCCTGCGTGCGGCACGCCTCGATCCGGTAGATGTGCTGCGCTACGAATAAGAGGGCGGGAATCCGGCATGAGCGACGCTGTTCTGATTCTTGACGACATTGCCAAGCATTACGATCAGGGCCAGCGCCGGATCGAGGTTCTGGATGGCGTCTCCTGTCGCGTCGCTGCGGGTGAGGTGGTGGCACTGATCGGCCCTTCCGGCACCGGCAAGTCCACCTTGTTGCATATCGCCGGTCTGCTCGAGCATCCCGATCGCGGGCGTATCGTCATCGATGGGCAAGAGGCTTCCGGCGTCCCTGACCGACGCGCCACGCGGCTGCGTCGTAACCGGCTCGGCTTCGTCTATCAATTCCACCATCTCCTGCCCGAATTTACGGCTCTGGAAAATGTCGCCATGCCCTTGCGCATTCAAGGGCAACCCCGCGCACGAACCCGCAGGGCAGCAGCCGCCATGCTGGAAGAACTCGGCCTTGCCGAACGCATCGACCACCTGCCGGCTCAGCTTTCCGGCGGCGAACAGCAGCGGGTCGCGATCGCCCGTGCGCTCGTCCATCGTCCGAGCCTGCTGCTGGCCGATGAGCCAACCGGTAATCTCGACGAGCATACCGCCGACCGGGTGATGGATCTGCTGATCGAACAGGTCCGTCGCCATTCGGTTGCGGCCTTGATCGCGACCCATAATCCGCAACTGGCGGCGCGCGCCGACCGTATCCTGCGTCTGCATGAGGGACACCTCGAAACATCGACATGAAATCGGCCTGTCATGATGTCGGTCTGTCATCACCCATGGTGCCGGCGGCTGTTGCGCATCCGCATGATGTGATAGCTTCACCCCCCTTGGGCCCACGGGCGGGGATGGCAAATGCCTGCCCTTTGGTTAAGGATAGAATGCGATGGTCTCGTGTGGGCTCGAGTCATCAGAGGGAGGAATGCATGATGAAGAACCTGAACCTGCCGCGCTTCGTGCTTGCTGTCGTCCTTATCTACCTCGCCATGTGGGCCATGGCGGTATTGTTGCATCAGATGATCTTTCCCGATGTCGCAAAACAGCTTTCGGGATTGATGCGCGAAGGCTTTGCCGGCAGCGCCTTCTTCTACTGGCAGCTCGTCGGTTATCTGGTGCTGGTGGTCTTCTTCGCGCTGATCTTCACCTATGGCTATGAAGGCCGCGGTCTGGCTGAGGGCGTGCGCTACGGCATCCTTATGGGCGTGCTGCTGGGTGCGGCCGACTTCGTGTGGATGATCGGCTTTCCGGTCTCGCTGGGCGACGCTTTTCTTTTCTTTCTCACCGACGTGATCATGTGGACGGTCGCGGGTATCATTCTGGCCATCGTCTATCGTCCCTCGGGCGACGCGGAAGAGAGCACCACCTAGCGCGGCCACATGTCCGGCAAGCTATCGGCAGGCGGCGGTCGCGAAGCCGCCGCCGTGACGCACGGGGGACAGGACAGGGAGGAAACATGGTCAGGCGACTGCTCGCCGTTTTCGCGACACTGATGGTCATCGGGCTGGCCATCATCGGTTGGATCAGCTGGACACCGAAGCCCGATATCGACCCGTCACGACTGCTGGCGCGCGCTTCGCAGTATGACGTTCG
>RFIU01000194.1 GCA_003695555.1 Alphaproteobacteria bacterium | reverse complement strand
GATGGCGCCTATCGCTCACGCGCCGCGATCAACTGAAGCCGTTTGTCTCGGCAGCCGGCGGTCTTGACGGCCGCAGCAACGGCGCCGCCTGCGCAACGGCACCCCCTGCATAACATCAGCTTTGCGGCGCCAGTCGGATTCTGGCGGCTTGTCGCGCCGGGCGATTCGCGTCAGTGTGGGAAGCCGAAGCGGAAGCGGAAACCATGGGAGGGGCGCGATCCCCGGCCTCAGCCTCACGTCGCCCGCATCCGTCCATGACCCGATCAGGGAGGCTTGCGCGATGAACATCCGCCGCGCCGACGAACCGGTACTGGTCAGCACCGACTGGCTTGCCGCCCATCTTGATGCGCCCGATGTGCGCATTCTTGATGCCTCCTGGCATCTTCCGGACACCGGGCGCGATGCGTTGGCCGAATATGAAGCGGCGCACATTCCCGGCGCGCTCTTCTTCGACATCGAAACGATCGCCGATCCGGATTCGCCCCTTCCGCACATGGCGCCTTCGCCCGAGCTGTTCGCGACCCGGATGCGGCGAATGGGGGTGGGTGACGGCCACAAGGTGATCGTCCATGACTCGGGTGATCTGCCGTCGGCACCACGAGCCTGGTGGATGTTCCGGCTGATGGGACACGGCGATGTCGCGGTCCTCGACGGCGGGCTGAAGAAGTGGCGACGAGAAGGCCGGCCGCTTGATGATTTGCCGCCGCCGCCGCGCGAACGGCACTTCACGACGCGCTTTCAGGCGCCGCTTCTCGCCGGTCGCGAGGATGTCGTGGCCGCGATCGGGGATCCGGCGGTCCAGATCGTCGATGCGCGTGCCGCCGAGCGCTTCGAGGGACGCGCCGCCGAGCCGCGTCCGCATCTGCCTTCCGGCCATATTCCGGGCAGCATCAATCTGCCCTGGGAACGGCTCTATGATTCGGACGGCTGTCTCAAGCCACGCGACGTGCTGGCCGAAGAATGCGCGCGTCACGGTGTCGATCCGATGAAACGGACCATTGCCACCTGCGGTTCCGGCATCAGTGCCTGTGTCATCGCCCTGGTCCTGCACCTGCTTGGCAACCGCCGGGTCGCCGTCTATGACGGCGCATGGTGCGAATGGGCAGGCGATCCTGCCAATCCGATCGAGCGCGCCGCGCGCTGAATTTTCTCGCCGGGGCCGATACCGACAAGGGCGGGGAAATCGGCCCGGAGTGTTCGGCCGGACAGGATCCTGCCGGCCGGACAAGGTGGAATGGCGACGATGAAGGAAAAGACCGAGCTGGTGCATCTGGGACGACGGCCGGAATGGACTCATGGGATCGTCAATCCGCCCGTCTATCGTGCCTCGACCTGCCTGTTCGAGGATTTTGCCGCCTTCGAGCACGCCAACCGCAACCCCGATGACGGCCTCTATTACGGCCGGCGCGGCACGCCGACGCACTGGTCGCTGATCGAGGCGCTGGTGGCGCTTGAGAAGGGAGGCGGTGACGGCTGGCTGTTTCCATCCGGACTCGCCGCGCTTTCCGGGACGCTGCTCGCCCTGCTGGAAGCCGGCGATCATCTGCTCGTCCCCGATTCCGTCTACGGTCCGACGCGCCATTTCACTTCTCGCATCCTTCCCCGTTACGGGATCGAAACGAGTTTCTACGACCCGCTTGCAGGGGATCGGATCGTCGATGATTTTCGCAAGAACACAAAGCTGGTGCTGGTCGAGTCACCGGGTTCACTGACCTTCGAGGTGCAGGACCTTCCCGCAATCGCACGCGTCGCCCGCGCCCGTGGCGCGATGGTGGTCGCCGACAACACATGGGCTGCGGGCGGGCTGCTCTGCCCTGTGCTCGAGCTCGGCGCCGATGTGTCCGTCCATGCCTGCACGAAATATGTCGTCGGACATTCGGATGCGATGCTGGGCGCAGCAGTCGCCCGGCCGCAGCTGGCGGCGCGTCTGAAGGCCCATATTTTTGCCACCGGCTGGACGGCAAGCCCCGACGACGCCTGGCTGGCGCTGCGCGGGCTGCGTACCCTGGATGTCCGCCTGAAGCGCCATGAGGCGCAGGCGCTCGAGATCGCCCGCTGGCTCGAAGACCGGCCGGAAGTCGCCCATGTCCTGCACCCGGCGATGCCTTCGTGCCCCGGTCATGAGATCTTCGTGCGCGATTTCCGTGGCGCTTGCGGCCTGTTCGGCGTCGTGCTGAAGCGCGGTGGTTATCGCGACCTTGCCGCCCTTGTCGATGGCATGAAGCTGTTCCGCATGGGCTTTTCCTGGGGCGGCTTCGAGTCGCTGATCCTGCCCGCCGACCCGACTCCGATCCGTACGGTTCGACCATGGCGTGCGCAAGGTCCGCTGGTGCGGCTGCACATCGGACTGGAGGACACCGACGACCTGAAGGAGGATCTGGCCGCCGCCCTGGAACGCTACGAGGCGTCGCTTTCGGGCGTTTCCTGAAACATTACAGTGGCTTTTCGTAGATCCGGTAGGTCTTGTAGGGTACGGATCCGATCTCGTCGAGCACCTTGCGCATGCCGTGATTGTCCTCGAGAATCCAGGACAGTTCTCCTCGTCGTCCGCCGCGCGCTACGGTTGGCCGACGGCAGGCCTCGATCACCATCAGTGAGAGCTGTGCGCCGAGACGCGAACGCTGATACTTCTTTCGTACCCCCATCAGCGGCACCCGAAAATCGCGTACCGGCCGGACAAAGAGGCGCCAGGCGAGCTTTGCCCAGTTGAACGGCAGCAGCCGTCCGTGGAAATCATGGATCAGCCGGTTGATGTCGACGAGGGTGACCATCATCGCCGCCGGTTCGTCTTCATAGTCGGCGAAGAAGACTCGCGAGGGATGCAGCAGGGGGCGGATTTCCTTCGCCATCTGTTCGACCTCGCGATCGGTCATCGGCACGAAGCCCCAATTGTCCGACCAGGCGTCATTGAAGATGTCGATGACGGTCGCGATCTCTTCTTCATAGCGCTTGAAGTTCAGCGGGCGCAGCCGGATCTTCGGGCTGCGGTGGCCCGCATCGACGATGTACTGGATCACCTTCGGAGGGGCGGAGGTGATATCATAGTCATAAGCGATCAGGTCCTTCGCCTTGGCGTAGCCCGCCCCCTCGACCAGTGCGCCGTACCAGGGCCGGGCATGACCCATCATGATCGCCGGCGGCGTGTCGAAGCCGTCGATCAGCAGGCCGCATTCGCTGTTGATCGAAAGATTGTAGGGCCCTTGGGCCGCTTCGGCGCCCTTGGCTTTCAGCCATTCTTCGGCCGTTTCGAACAGGGCATCGGCAACCGCGGGATCTTCTATCGATTCGAACATGCCGAAATGACCGATCCTGCGGCCTGCCCGCTCGCAGGCCAGGCGGTCGATCTGGGCGCTGATCCGCCCCACCGGCCGACCGTCGCGCCAGGCGATCCAGTAGCGGGCCTCGGCATGATCGAAGTAGGGATTCTTCGTGCGCTCGAGCATGGCGAGACGCTCGAACATCAGTGGGCGCACCCAGTTCGGATCGTCCGCATAGATGGGGTCCGGCATGCGAATGAAGCGCTTGAGATCCCGCTTCGTCTCGACTGGACGGATCTCGATGGTCATGATCACGGTTTCCCCTGTCCTGCGGATCCGCGCCGGCCCCGCAGCCGGCGGGCAAGGCTGCCGAAGGCCTCGGCATCCTCGTCGTGCAAGCCATAGCGGAGGACGAGGGCGAAGGACAAGACGAGCAGCAGGATGAGAAGGAGCAGCTGCGCGCTCGCCGGCCATCCTGCCATCGCACGGTCGATGGCGAGCAGGCCGGCGGCAGCGGCCCAGGCGACGGCAAGCGGCCGGAAAAGCTCGCGCGAGAAGGCCACCAGTCGATATCGGACGGCAAGTTCTAGGGCGGCGAGCGCATGCATTACGATGAGGCCGGCAGCCGCCCCGATCGCCGCACCCACCGGGCCGCGCGCCGGCGCGAGAAGCAGCACGCCGGCGAGCATCACCGCAAGACCGGCCAGGCCGTTGAGCAGCACCAGCCAGCTCGGCATCGTCGTGCGGACCACCGCCTGCGCCTGTCCGAACAGGAAGCTCGCATAACGGCCGGCGAGCAGCAGCATGAGGGTCGGGGCGACCGGCCCCGCCTCGTGGCCGAGCAGGGCGACGAGCAGATCGCTCGCCGCCGCCAGTCCCGCGGCGACGATCGCCCCGATCACCAGCATCAGACGCGTCGAGTATCGGTACATGTCAGCGACCGCCCGCATGTCGGCCTTTCCATGGCGCCAGGCGGCAAGCGGTGAGAGCACATAGTCGAAGGCATTATAGACGAGCTGCAGAACGCTTGCGATCTTGCGGGCGATGGCATAGAAGCCCGCCGCCGCCGCCGCTTGCGCACCGGGCAGCAGCTGATTGAGCAGCACCACCGGCAGTTCGGAAAAGGCACGCACGATCAGCTCGCTCGGCACCAGCGGGAGCGCATAGCCGATGACGCGGCGGATGAGCACCGGGTCGCCACCGATCGCCAAGAGCCGTCGCCGGTCATAGAAGCGCACGGTCAGCCGCCAGGCCAGCAAGGCGGCAAACAGGACGGAAGCCAGGTGCGCGACGAACAGGCCGTAGCGATGAACGCCGGCGAAGGCGAGGCCGGTGGCGAGCACCAGCCGGGCCGCCTGTTCATAGAAGACCCGCACCCGGATTTCGGGCCCGAAACGCCGCCGTGCGCGAACCGAGGCGGTCAGCACCTCGACCATGCTCCAGCCGGGCAGTATCCAGGCATAGAGGCGCACGATTCCGATCGCGTCCGACCCCAAGGCGCCTTCGCGGTCGAGCCGGGCAGCGATCTCCGGCGCAGCGGCGACGACCGCAAGGGCGGCGAGCACACCGGCGAAGAGAACCGTGACGAAGGCGATGCCGACGACGCGGTGCACTGCCGCTTCGTCGTCTTCGAGGGCCGGGACGAAGCGTTGCAGGGCAAGCACCATGCCCATCTGCGTGCCGGCGCTGAGCAGCCGGGCGGCGGCCCACAGCGTTGCATAGAGGCCGAACAGAACCGGGCCATAGAGAGCAAGGAAGATCGGCAGACTGGCCGCCTCGACGAGGGCGCCGAGCCGCCCGAGGAAGGCAAGACCCGCACCGCCCAGCAGCGCGCGTCGATCCGCCTGTCTGCTCTCGGCCATTGCGCGTGACTCCCAGCCTGCCGCTTTACTCTTCAGTGTAGAAGAGCAGCGCCAGCCCGACGCCGGCGAACAGGACGAGCGGTGAAAAGGCGGCGAGAGCAGGGGCGACGACGCCGAACTTGCCCATCGCCAGCATGAAGTTGTCGATGACGAAATAGGAGAAGCCGAGCGCCAGCCCGATCGCCATGCGGGCCAGCAGCCGCCCGCGTCGGTGCAGGCCGAAGCCGGCGATCGCGGCCATCAGCGGCATCAGCAGAATCGACAACGGCGCGGCCAGCTTGTGATAGAAGGCGGCGCGCATCGGCCCTGTCGGGACGCCCTCGTGCTCAAGAGCGGTGATCGCCCGGGCGAGCGCCAGCAGCGATGTCTCTTCAGGCACCAGATTGAGATTGAAGAAGCGTTCCGGCGAGACGGTGAGCGACCAGGGCGCCTCGTCGGCGGAATCTAGCGAAAGGGTCGCAACGTCGAAGCGACGGACTTCGAACAGTCGCCAGTGACCACGGTCATACCAGGCGAAGGCGGCCCGGGTCACCTGCTTCATCATGCCGTCGGTATCGCGCGCATAGATGATGACGTCATCAAGCACCACCCGGCTGCCGGAGCGGCTGATCGTGCCGATGTGAACGAGGTCGTTCCCCTCGGCCAGCCAGATCGCGTGCAGGATGTCGGGCGGCGGCGGCAGATCGCGGGCATAGTCATAGCTCTGCCAGTAGGCGAGCTCGGCGCGCGCCGGCGTTGCGATCCATTCCGATACCCAGAAATGGAGTCCCGCCAGCACGGTGGCGGTGATCGTGAAGGGCAGCAGGATGCGGTGGGGAGAAAGCCCGCCCGCCTTCATGACGATGATCTCGCTATGCTGGTTGAGTTCGGCGAAGGCGATCAACGCGCCGATCAGCGCGCAGAAGGGGGCAAAACGGGCAAAGAGATCGGGCAGTCTAAGGCCGACATAACGCCACAGCTCGGCCGAGCCATTGCCGGTAACGGCAAGAATATCATCTGAGCGTGCAAGCAGATCGAGCATCTGCAACAGCGCCAGAATGACGCCCAGCACCAGCAGCGTGCGGGTGGCAAACAGTCGGGCGACATAATGGGTAAGCGTGCGTGAGGGCAGGAAGTATCGGCGCCAGCGCCGCAACAGCGGCGCCGGTGCGGGCGCTAAGGCGGAACTTTCGTGACGGGCGTTCACGGGGCGCTCTCCTGATTGTCAGAATCGCCCGGGAGCAGCCGGTCGATGAAGCGCCGCAGCGGACGCGACAGCGCTTCACCGAGACGATCGATCCGGCCGAGCAGGCCACGGCCCGGATGGAAGGCGACGGTCCAGAAGAGATAGCCGCCGATGAGCGCGAAGATGGCGAACTGTCCCCATTCGGCGATCCATGGCGAGGCGCCCGCCGCTACTGCCCGATCGCCCGCCTCCAGAAATTCATTATAGACGATCAGGCCGCCGACCCCGAGCACGAGACCGCTGCCGCCGCTGCTGCGCTTGCGGACGATGCCTAGCGGGACGGCCAGAAAGGGGATCGCCAGCATCGTGAAGAAATGCAGGATCCGCCAGTGCAGCTTGCCGAGATAGCGTCGCTTGAGGTCGTCGGGAACCTGGGGATCGGAAAGTGCGTGCCACTGTTCATCGAGCGTCGTCTCGCGCTCCTGACCGCTGCGGCGACGGAAGGGAGTGATTTCGGGCAGCGCGACGACGATGTCCTGTAGTGCGAATTCCATCACCCGCGGCCGCATGTGGCGGGGATCGGAATCCAGCATCATGCCGTTCTTCAGTCGCAGGAAGACCTTCTGTTCCTCTTCGGTGGCGACGAAGGAACCTTCGTGTGCGGTGATGGCAAGTTCACGACCGGAATCCAGCCGGCGACGGACGAACAGGTCTCGCAATTGCCGGCCCCCGTTCTCGGCGGCACCGACGCGCAGAAGGATACCGTCGCCCAGATCAACGAACTCGCCGACCCTGACGCTTGCCCCGAGGGCACCGGAGCGCAGCTCGAATTCGAGATGGCGATAGGCATAGCGGCTCAAGGGTTCGCGCCAGCCGACGATCCAGATATCGATCATGCCGAGCAGCACCGCGACGATCAGAAAGGGGCGCAGGATGCGGGTGAGCGAGATGCCGCCGGCCTGCATCGCATCGAGTTCGGAGGAGAGCGAGAGCTGTCGCATTACCAGCAGAATGCCGAGCATCAGTCCGACCGGCAGCGCCATGCCCATATAGTGCGGCACAAGATGGGCGAGCATCCGCCAGACGACGCTGACAGGGCCGTTCTGATTGACGACGAAGTCGAACAGCCGGATCATCCGTTCCATCAACAGCAGGGCGGCGGCGATCGCCACCGTCGCAAGGAGCGGGACCATCAGTTTTCGCAGCAGATAACGATCGAGGAGCGGCAACCGCATGGCGATGAAACGGGCCTTCCCTGGTGCGTCGTGCCCGGATGCCGGTACTTGTTCATCGGGCACGCGATGATGAGAACGAGAATAACGGGCACCGGTTACCGGTGCGTCGGTTTTCCCACTCTTTGCCCGCCCCGGCAGACGAAGGCAAGCATCCAGCGACACGCGCCGAGGGTGTTCCGCCACTGGACGAGGATTGGCGGCTCATGCCATAAGCGCGGCGCATGATAAGGCCGGTCGCCAAGAACAGGGGAATCCACAAGCGAATGTGGGATGATTCGACAGTGACGAAATCTTCCGGTGACGCTGCGCGAGGCGCGGAAGATGCGCTTGTGGAAAGGTCCGGTGAGTCCCCCCTGATCGGCGTCATCTCTAATATCAATGCCACCCGCAACCGCCAGCGGATGGGGAAGCTGCGGGCCCGGCTCGCGACCTTGCCGGGGGTCATTCATTATGAGCTTGCGCAGGTGGAGGAGATTTCCCAGGCGCTCGCCCTGTTTGCCGCCTGCGGCGTGCGGATGATCGCGATCAACGCCGGTGACGGGACGGTTCAGGCGACGATTTCCCTCCTGCATCGCGACAAGCCTTTTCGCGAACGGATCCCGCCGATCGCCGTGCTGGCCGGCGGCAAGACCAATCTGATCGCCAGAGATCTCGGCACCCATGGCCGTCCGGAACGGGTGCTGGCGCGTCTGGCCGCGCTCGCCCGCCATCCGGATGGCCTGAAGGCGGCGCTGGTACGTCGCTCGACGATCGCGGTTTCGGGGCATGAGGGTGACGGGTCTCTTGGTGGCATGTTCTTCGGTCTTGCCGGGGTGGCCAGCGGCATTCGCTGGGCGCGTCGCCGCATCCACCCGCTCGGCCTGCCCGACGGGATCGAAAACGCGCTGGCGATCCTCATGCTGGCGACCAGTACTCTAGTGCCCGGGCATTCGCCGCTCGTTCCCCAGCCGGCGCGTATTCTCATCGATGGTGAGCGGTGGATCGAGGGAAGGTTCACGGTCATTCTCGCCACCACGGTCGCCCGCCTGCTGTTCGGTCTGCGATTGATGCCGCATGCCGGCGAGGGGATTCAGTTCTGTGCCGTCGAGCCGGGGGGGATGCGACTGCTCAAGGGGCTGTGGGCGCTGATCCGCGGTCGCCTTCACCGAGCCCGGTTTCCCGGCATTCATGTCGATCGCGCGCGGCGGATCGAGATCCAAACCAGCGGATTGTTCGTTATCGACGGCGAATACTATCCGATCGCAAGACAGGGCCGCCTCAAGCTCGAGGCGACACCTCCGCTTGCCTTCGTCAGCCTGCGCAGGGAGAAGGGCCGTGGATCGCGGCGATGAGACGGACCGGGCGCTCGACCCCGACCCGCTTGCCCATGTGATCGCCGAACGTCTCTCACGCCCGGCAGGGTCGGCTGGCGAGGCGGCGGCGCGCCACATTGCCGATCGTCATGGGCGTTCGGTTCATGCGGTCCTTTTCTACGGATCGTGCCTGCGCACCGGCGTGATCGAGGATCGGGTGCTGGATTTCCATGTCCTCGTCTCGGACTATCGCAGCGCCTATCCGGGGCGGCCGTTTCTCGCCCTCGCCAACCGCCTGCTGCCGCCCAATGTCTTCTATGATGAATTTCGCTGGCCAGCGCACGGGCGCGAGCAGGATGCGGCGATTATCGTCCTGCGCAGCAAGTACAATGTTCTCTCCTTTGCCACGCTTGACCGCTGGGTGCGGCCGGAGTGCGCGAATGTCACCATCTGGGCGCGGTTCGCCCAGCCGATGGCGCTCGCCCTGATACGCGACGAGGAAAGCCGCGTCCGGGTGGTCGCAGCGGCGCGCCGGGCGGTACTGGCCACGCTTGCGGCGGCATTGCCGCTGTGTGAAGCGGGCGCGGATGCGGCCGTCGTCTGGGCTTGCGCCTTCGATCTTACCTATTCGGCCGAACTGCGTTCCGAGCCGCCCGGCAAGGGACGCGAAATCTATGAATTCGATTCGGACTATTACGATGCGCTGTTCGCGCCGGCACTGGAAGCGCTGGGCTGGCCGTATGAGAGGGATCCGGCGGCCGCCGGTGGCGTGCGCATTCATGCCGCGGCGCCGGAGCTTGCCGCACGCGCCCGGCGTCGCTGGCGCTGGCGGCGGGTCATCGGCAAGGCGCTCAGCCTCGCGCGTCTCGTCAAGGGCGCCTTCACCTTCGATGGTGGCGCTGAGTATCTGGCCTGGAAGATCCGGCGCCATTCCGGGGTCGAGATCACGCTGACTCCCTTTCAGCGGCGCCACCCGGTGATTGCCGGCCTCATGCTGTTCTGGCGGCTTCGTCGAAGGGGGGCGTTTCGCTGATCGGCAGGCCGATGCGACGCCCGGCGCGCTGAAAGGCGGCGAGAATCTCTTCCACCTGTTCGGCCGAATGCCCGAGCCCCAGCGAACAGCGCAACAGATGCATGCCCTGCGGGGTCGCCGGCGGGCGGGCGATATTGACATAGACGCCCTCTTCAAGCAGCGCACAGCACAGGCCGAACATCTCCTGTTCGTTTTCGAGGCGGACCGCGACGAT
>RFIU01000193.1 GCA_003695555.1 Alphaproteobacteria bacterium | reverse complement strand
GGGTGATGACGCGCACGCCGTCGGCGACGGCCTCCGCCACCCGTTCGGCCGCGCCTTCAAGGAAGTCGCCGCCTTCCACCCCGATAATCGCGGCCGGACGACGGGCATCGAAGGCCGCCTTCAGGGCGGCCGGGTCGTCGCTCTCGACCAGCGGGCCCGCGGCCGTGAAACGCTTCAGGACGGCAAGCTGATAGCGGTAATTCGCCCGTGCCTCGCCGGGGCGGAAGTCGCGCGCTGGTACGATCCGCCCGCCCTTTACCGCCAGGACGGGAAGATCGGCGACCAGTGAGAAGACCGCCGCCGCAATGCCGCCTTCGCGCATCTCGCCGATCACCTCGGCGGTACGTGGCGCACCGAGTGCGGCGATCGCCGGATGGTCGCCCGGCAGGCCTTCAAGGAAGAAGCGGCCCGGATGCGCATGGGTGTCGATGGTCACATGCCGGGCGAGAAACCGGCGGGCCCATGCGTGCCCGTCGCTTTCCCGCGCGCCCTCCTGCGTGCCTGACGCCGCGCCAGGCAACCACGAGCCGGCGCCCGTTCCGGCGGCCAGCAGGCCGCCGCCGATCATCGCCAGCACGTCGCGGCGCCCCGGCCGGACGGGGTGCGGGTCGCGCTTCGCATTGTCCATCATCGTGTCTTCTCCTTGCCGTCCTGTTCGGATAGAGCGGCCCGGCATTCGATCTCCAGCCGTCCGCCGAGCGCCAGTCCCGCAGCCCCGAAGGCCGAGCGTGCCGGCAGGCGATCGGGGCGGAAATAGGTGACATAGACGCGGTTGAAGGCGGGCCAGTCGGCCATGTCGGCGAGCATCACGGTGCATTTGAAGACGGCATCCATGGTCAGACGGTGGCGCGCCAGCGTCGCCTTGATGTTCTCCATCGCCTGACGCGCCTGCGCGCGAATGTCGGGCCCGGCAAGCTTTCCCGTCTTCGGATCGACGCCGATCTCGCCGGACAGATAGAGGACGCCGCGATACGCCACCGCCTTCGAGAAGGGCAGGCCCGCTGGCGCCGGATCGTAGCGCGGGCCCGCCTGCCCGCCTGATACCGGCGCGGGCCGACCGGCGACGGCAAGCGTCAGCAGCAGACAGGCGGCCGAAAGTATCCGCAGGCGCGTGGATCGCAAGGGGCGGGGGGGATTCATCGCGTCTTCTCCCTGGTTTCCTCGTCTTCCGTGCGCCGCGCGGCCAGCGCCTGTTCGGTGATCCGGCCCGCTTCATCCGGATCGAGCGGCAGGTCGAGCACCAGACAGCGATAGAAGACCGGCCCCATCAACAGGTCGAGTGCCGCCTCGATATCGAGATCGGCGGGAAGCTCGCCCCTCTTCACGCCCTGCTCCAGGATGCGCCGAAGGAGCACGCCGCGCCGCGCATGGACGAGGCGTTGAAGTTCATCGAGTTCCGGGTGGCGGTGGATCGCAGCGATGACGTTCGCCATGATGCGTCGCCGGCGGGGATCGCGCAGATCGCGGATCGCCCCTTCCAGCAAGCGGCGGATCCGCTCGCGCACGCTTTCGGCCGGCGGGGCGGCGGCAGCCGTCTCGTCCATCCGTCGGAAAACGAGGCGCACGGCGTCAAGCAGCAGTGCGTCGCGCCCCTTCCAGCGGCGATAGATGGAAGGCCGCGTCGAAGCTGCCCGACGCGCCACCTCTTCGAGACTGACCCCGTCGTAACCCCGCTCGGCCAACAGATCGAGAGCGGCTTCGAGAAAACGGTCGTCGAGATCGGCGCGCCGTGGCCGACCCGGGCGGGCCGTCTTTTCGGGATCCTTTCCGCTCTTCGTCGAGCCTTCCTTGCGCACTGCCCCGCCTGCTCCTGCCGTTGCCATCCCTTCCCCGTCCGCACCGTTGTGCCAAGCGCCGCAAGGAACTTCGGGTGAAGACCCTGCGCCACCGGTGACCGGGTCACGCCTGCCGATCGCGACCCTGAGACAGACATTACGATCGTCATGGCATGGCGGCACCGGCTGGCGCAAATCGGCCGTCTCGTCGGATTCGATAGTTTACGTTACAGCTTTGTAATGTTATTGTCCAGCAACAAGACCGAGCGCCGCCCCAAGGACATAGCGGGGAGGCGGATCATCAACAGGTCCACAAGGGAGAACGTCATGCTGAGGAAGACGATGGAACATCCGGCAGAACATTCGACCGCTCGCGCGGCCGGCCTGCCCCGGCTGCGCGCATCTTCGGTCTCGCTTGCGCTGGCGGCGCTGCTGACGACGACGAGCGCACAGGCGCAACAGGCTGCGTCCGCGGATGAACAGAGCGCGCGCGGCAACGGGCAGCAGAAGGCTCAGGAACTGGCGCTCGAGGAGATCGTCGTGACCGCCCGCAAGCGGGTCGAACCGCTGCAGGACGTGCCGGTCGCCGTTTCGAGCTTCAATGCCGACGAACTGGAAAGCGCGCGCATCGAGCGGATCGACGATCTGGCGCTGATGACGCCGGGCTTTACCATCGCACCGCTCGTCGGCGGCGATGCCACGACCCCGGTGATCCGCGGTCTGATGACGACGATCGGCGAGCCCAATGTCGGTTTCTTCGTCGATGGCGTCTATCAGTCATCGCGTGCGGTGATGGAGGCGCTGATCGACGATGTCGAGCGGGTCGAGGTTCTGAAAGGTCCGCAGAGCGCGCTCTATGGCCGCAACACCTTCGCCGGTGCGGTCAATTTCATCACCCGGCGCCCGTCGGACGAATGGCGGATGGGGGCGCAAGGCAGCACCGGCAGCGACGAGCTGATCGACCTGCGCGCCCGGCTCTCGGGCCCGCTGGTGCCCGGCCGCCTGTTCTTCGGCGCCGGCATCACGCATTTCGAGCGCGACGGCTATTTCACCAACGAACTGACCGGCCGGCCGCTGGATGACCGCAACACCGACGTCTATCACGGCGCCCTGCGCTGGCTCATGGGCGGCGGTTTCGAGGTCTTCGGTCGCATCGCCTATGAGGACACCGACGATGGGGACGAGCCGCTCCAGTTTCTCGACAACAATGCGCGGCCCTTCAATCCGACGCCGATTCCGGGCTTTCCGCCTGCCAATCAGCTCTTCGTCGGGCCGGTCCCGGGCCCGCGCAGCGGTTTTGCCGTCACCCCCGGCTTCAAGAAGCGCCAGAATCTGCTGAGCGCGCTCGAGATTTCGGGCGAGGTCGGTCCGGTCGCAGTGAAATCGATCACCGGCTTCAACCGGCTCGAACGTCACAATGCGATCGACGACGACTATTCGCCGCGTCCCATCCACTTCGACCGCCTCGAAGAGCGCCAGCGCGAAATCTCGCAGGAATTGCGGTTCTCGGGTGCGGCCGGAAATATCGACTGGTCGGCGGGCGGCTTCTACTATCATCTCAATGCCGACCGCCACGAGGATTCGCGCTATCTCGGTGCCGCCGGCCCGTTGCTGCTGGCGGTCCTCGGCCCGTTCCAGAGCCTGGTGACCGATACCACCGAGCGCACCACCAGTCTGGCCGCCTTCGCCAGCCTCGACTGGCGGATTACGCCGGACCTGCGCCTGTCGGCGGCCGGTCGCTATACACATGAGCGCAAGAGCGTGGAGGCGCTCGACAGCGATCCGATCGCCGGCATCTCGAACCCGCCGTTTGAGGCGCGGCGCAGCTTCGACAATTTCGTGCCGCGCTTTTCGCTCGACTATCACTTGAGCGAGGAGGCGATGGTCTATGCCAGCGCCGCACGTGCGGTGAAGACCGGCGGCTTCAATGTCGTCACCGCGACGGGCCGGATCCTACCCGAAGAGCGTTTCTATGACCCGGAACATGCCTGGACCTATGAGCTCGGGACCAAGGGTGAGTTCCTGAGCCGGCGGCTGCGGCTCAATGCCGATCTCTTCTATGTGGACTGGAAGAACCAGATCGTGCGCGCGCTCGGTCAAACCTTCGCGGTGCTCAATGTCAATGCCGGCAAGACCACATCCAAGGGCGTCGAGCTGGAATTCACCGCCCTGCCGGCTGAAGGCTGGGAGATCTCGGGCGGCCTCGCCTACACGGATGCGAAATACGACGACTTCAATTTCACCACCTTGCTGCTGATCGGCTTTTCACCGGCCGAAACCCAGCTTGCTGGTACGCGCCTTCAGTTCGTCTCGAAATGGACGGCGAACGGCTCACTCCAGTACCGGCGGCCGATCGGAAACGCGCTCGAATGGTTCGCGCGTGCCGATCTCGCCTATCAGTCGAAGCAGAACATCATCCAGACCGGAGATGCCTTCATCGGCAACGCCACCATCATCAATCTGCACACCGGCTTCGACTGGCGCGATGTCACACTCCACTTCTGGGTCAAGAACCTGACCAAGGAGCGGGCCGCCGAAACCGGGGTGGCGGTCCGCAATCCGGCACGCTTCTTCGACTTTGCCGCGGGTGTCGCGGGGCTCGGGCCGCTCGCCGGGCTGCAGGCCTTCAATGCGCTTACCCAGACCCGCGCCCCCAGAACCTGGGGCGTGACGCTGTCCTGGCGGCGCTGACCGGCGTCCCTTCCCGCACCGCCGGCCCCGGCGACGATGGCGCGCCTCCCATGATCAGGGGGCGCGCCATTCCTTCATTCCGACGAAAGGCCGGCCATCAGCTTCCAGCAGCAAGTTCGATCACCGGAAGGTCGGCCTGTGCCAGGGAAAGGGAGGAATTTCCCGGCCGCCGGATGAGGGCGAGGGGTGCTACACCCACCTGCGCTTCACGCTTCGCGATCCGGCCGAAGACTTTCGCGCGACCCGCCTCGCTCGACGCATAGACGAGATTGACGGTGACGAACGCCCCGTTGCTCGCGATTCCATCGGGAAGGGCGGGCAGCGATTCGATGCTGCGCGCGAAGGTCTTCGAGGCGGTGGTGAAGGCCGCCACCCGGCTGCGTTCCACGAAGGCGGCCTCTTGTACGCGTCCGTCATGGTCGATCCGCAGCCGGACCATCGCATAGCCGTCCGGCAGGCCGCGGGGCGACCAGGGATAGCGCATCCGCTCGCTGATGTGGCGGGCAGCTTCGGCACGCCAGTCCGCCATCGCGTGTTGGTGAAGGACGGACGTTTCACCGCCCGAGGCTTCTTCACCGCCGGCGAGCACCTGATGGCCGCCCGGGAAAAGGGCCGCGCCGGACGTTGCCAGCACCGCTGCCGCAAACACCGCCGCCGGGATCGAACGGCTGGGCTTTGCCTCTGTCTGCGTATGAGGGCAGGTCAGGTTCTTGTTGTTCATCGTTCTTCTCCTCGCTGTCGTCGCCCCGTCGATGAGGGCCTTTTATCGACCGTACGAGAATGCCAGATCACCCCGCGCCCGTCCTGCGCAATGCGTTGGACAGCCCCGCAAACGGGACGGGCTTTCTTCTTTGATACCAAAGTTCCGGATCAAAAGATGAGGAAGGCCGAACAGAAGCCACAAGGGCAGGAAATCCCCGGTCCCGGTCAGATCCCGGAGAAGAGATCGCCGGCAACCGCGCGCAGCTCCCCCTCTTCGATCATCTCGGTGGCGGCCGCGATGTCGGGCGCGAAGAAGCGATCGCGTCCCAGGGGCGCGACCCGTTCCCGGATCCGCTCCAACTGAATGTCGAGCAGCGGAGAGGTCTTGAGCGGCGAGTGCAGGTCCACCCCCTGGGCCGCCGCCAGCAACTCGATCGCGACGACACGCGCCGTGTTGCGGGCCACCAGCCGCGCCTTGCGTGCGGCCCATGTCGCCATCGAGACATGATCCTCCTGACCGGCGGAGGTCGGGATCGAATCGACCGAGGCGGGATGGGCCAGCGTCTTGTTTTCCGAGACCAGCGCGGCGGCCGTCACCTGCGCGATCATGAAGCCGGAATTGAGACCCGGCTCGCGCGTCAAGAAAGCCGGCAGACCGCTCATCTTCGGATCCACCAGCAGGGCGAGACGGCGCTCGGAAAGCGAGGCGATCTCGGCCACCGCGATCGCCAGGATGTCGGCGGCGAAGGCCACCGGCTCGGCATGGAAATTGCCGCCGGACAGCGCCTCGACGTCACCCTCTTCGCCTGTAAGGATCAATGGATTATCGGTTACCGCATTGGCTTCGCGCACCAGCGTGCGCGCCACATGGTGAAGCTGGTCGAGCACCGCGCCCATCACCTGCGGCTGACAGCGCAGCGAATAGGGATCCTGCACCTTGTCGCATGCGGCATGGCTGGCGCGGATCTCGGAGCCGGTCAGCAGTTCGGCGAGCCGTGCCGCCACCGCGATCTGGCCGGGCTGTCCGCGCAGCGCATGGATGCGCGCATCGAAGG
>RFIU01000192.1 GCA_003695555.1 Alphaproteobacteria bacterium | reverse complement strand
GGCCTTGGCCGCGGCATCGATGATTTCGCCGACGAGCCTGCCGGTCAGCCGACCGTCCCGGATTTCGAGAACATTGGCGTGGTGGGCATGGATGCCCAGATCGGCAGCGATGCGTCGGGTGATGCGGGTAAAGCCGCCCGAAACCAGGACGCAGCGGGCCCCCGCCCGCCGCATGGTGGCGATCAGACATTGCGCCCCCGGCATCAGGGGGGCGCGCTCTTCTGCGACGCGATCGAGGACGGCGGCATCGAGCCCGGCAAGGGCCCGTACCCGGCGGCGCAGTGCCTCTTCGAAGTCCAGCTCGCCGCGCATCGCAGCACTGGTGATGGCCGCGATCTCCGTCCTGCGACCGGCGAAATCGGCGATCTCGTCGATGCATTCGGCTGCGACCATGGTCGAATCCATGTCGGTGACGAGCAGGCGCTTGCGCCGACCTTCGACGGTTTGAGCCGCAAAATCCACCGGCAGATCGGCCAGTGTTTCGGCGAGTGTGCGGCGGATATCGTCGATCGGAATCCCGGCAAGCGGCAGATCCGCCGCCTCAGGAGCGAGGGTGACCGGCGCACCGAGCTCGGCTCCTTGCCGGCGGAGCGCCTTTCCAGCGCGATCGAGCGCTTCGGCAAGCGGCACCGGGGAATCCGGCTTGACGACGAGGGTTGCAACCGTATCAAGTGAAGGGCCGTTAACCACGGTGATCGGAAACTCCTCATGACTGTTGCGGAGCCACCCGACACTTCCCCCTTGGGCACAGTGATGTGACGAGAGAACGGGCGAGCGGAATGCGTTGCGCCATCGTTATTGCAGGGCCGACGGCGAGCGGCAAGAGCACGCTCGGCCTTCAGCTTGCCGAACGTCTTTCCGGTACCATCATCAATGCCGATTCGATGCAGGTCTATCGCGACCTCGACATATTGACGGCACGCCCCGGGGTCGCCGAGCTGCGCCGTGTTCCGCACCGCCTGTTCGGGGTCCGCGATGCCGCCTTTCCCGCCTCGGTCGGCTGGTGGCATGTCGAGGCGACGCGCGAGATCCGGCAGGTCTGGCTTGAAGAGCGCGTGCCGATCCTGATCGGCGGCACGGGCCTTTATCTGAAGAGCCTGTTCGAGGGGCTGTCTGCGATCCCCGCCATTCCGGAAAGCGTTCGCCGTTCGGTGCGGGCGCGAATGGCCGAAGAGGGTCCCCGGGCCCTGCATGCCGAACTCGTCCGTCGCGACCCTTACTGGGCCGAGCGCACCCCGCCCGGGGATCGCCAGCGCATCACACGGGCACTGGAGGTGCTGGAGGCTTCAGGCCGACGACTGAGCGAGTTCTTCGCCGAGCGGACGCCCGGAGCGCTCGAGCGGACTTGTGCAGAGGGGCGCGTTCTGCGCCTCGTTCTCGCCCCGCCGCGCGCAAAGCTCTACCAAAGGATCGAACGGCGTTTTACGCAGATGATCGAGCACGGTGCCCTTAACGAAGTGCGCCGTCTTCTCGAACGGGGGCTCGATCCCGAACTGCCGGCGATGAAGGCGATCGGCGTGCCGCCGCTGATTGCCCATCTGAAGGGCGAGATCGATCTTGAGGCGGCCTGCGCCCTCGCCAAACGCGATACGCGGCGCTATGCCAAGCGACAGATGACCTGGGCACGTCACCAATTCGCCGACTGGGACTGGCCGGAATGGCCATCCGAAGAAGCGGACACCGACGTGCTTGATCAATTGGCGGATGGGATCGTCGCACGCTTCGAGCGGATGGTTCGCCCGTTTGCCGACGGCTGATGTCACAAGCAAGGAGGAGCGAGGGGCAGTGAAGATCTATCGCGAGGTGGACGGCGATCTCGGCGTCATCCGGAAACGGCGGGTCGCGATCCTGGGTTATGGCAATCAGGGACACGCCCACGCCCTGAACCTGCGCGATTCCGGTGTCGAGGTGGTGATAGGTGCGCGCGAAGGGGGGACGGGTGCCCGCAAGGCGGCCGAAGCCGGCTTTCCGGTACTGCGCTTCGACGAGGCGGCAGGCTCGGCCGATGTCGTCATGATGACGCTGCCCGACGAACATATTCCCGCGATCTATGAAAGGGAGGTGGCAGGAAGCATTCGCCCCGGGGCAGCGCTGGGTTTCGCGCATGGTCTGGCGGTGCATTTCGGCCTCATTGTTCCGCGTGAGGATCTCGACGTCTTTCTCATCGGCCCGAAGGGAGCCGGGCGCTGGCTGCGCGCCGAATACGAGGCGGGCAGAGGGCTTGCGGCGCTGATCGCGGTGCACCGGGATGCCAGCGGTGAGGCTTTCGCGATCGCGCTGGCCTATGCGCTCGCGCTCGGCTGTGGACGCGCCGGCATACTCGAGACGACCTTCGCCGAGGAATGCGAAACCGACCTCTTCGGCGAACAGGCGGTGCTCTGCGGTGGCATTCCGGCGCTGATCGAGGCGGGTTTCCGGACTCTGGTCGAGGCGGGCTACAGCCCCGAGATGGCCTATTTCGAATGCGTTCACGAGGCAAAGCTGATCGTCGATCTGATTGCCGAAGGCGGCTTCGCCTACATGCGCGATCGGATCTCTACGACCGCCGAATACGGCGGAGAGCTTGCGGCCGATCGTCTGGTAACGGACCGGACTCGGGCCGAGATGCGCGCGATCCTGGACGACATCCGTTCCGGCACCTTCGCCCGGCGCCTGATCGCCGATACCGGTGCCGGCAGTCCTGAGCTTGAGCGCCTGCGTCGCCGCCATCCTCGCGATATCGACGAGGTCGGCGAACGGGTCCGTCGCATCGTCGGCGGGAAATGATCCGCGGCACCGTTCGCCCCCACCGATCACGCCCGTCGGGCAACATCATGCATGGGTCCCATGCCTATTGCACAGGTCGCGGGTTCTATGCTCAATGGCAGGGAAAGGCGCGGGCAGCGAAGAAAGGCGTGTGGCGCACCCCGCGGTGCGTCCAGACTTTTTTCGTGCATCTGCCCGCTACGCGGCAGCGACGGTTTCGAATCAAGAGGCGATGACAAGCATGTTTTCGAAAATTCTCGGTCTGTTTTCCTCGGACATGGCGATCGATCTGGGGACGGCCAATACGCTGGTCTATGTGAAGGGGCGAGGCATCGTCCTGAACGAGCCGTCGGTGGTGGCGATGAAAAATGACCATGGCCGCCGACAGATCCTCGCCGTCGGCAATGACGCCAAGCTGATGCTCGGCCGCACGCCCGGAAATATCGAGGCGATCCGCCCATTGCGCGACGGGGTGATTGCCGATTTCGAGATCGCCCAACACATGATCCGCTACTTCATCCGCAAGGTTCACAACCGGTCCTTTGCTTCGCCCGAGGTGGTGATCTGCGTGCCATCGGGTTCGACCGCCGTCGAGCGCCGCGCGATCCGTGAGGCGGCGGAAGAAGCCGGGGCCTCCAAGGTCTCGCTGATCGAGGAACCGATGGCCGCGGCCATCGGCGCCGGCCTGCCGGTGACCGATCCGCAGGGTTCGATGGTGGTGGACATCGGCGGTGGAACGACGGAAGTCGCGGTGCTTTCGCTCTCGGGGATCGTCTTTGCCACCTCGGTGCGGGTCGGCGGGGACAAGATGGACGAGGCGATCATCGCCTACATCCGCCGCAACCACAATCTTCTGGTCGGTGAGAGCACTGCCGAGCGCATCAAGAAGCAGATCGGCACGGCGCGAATTCCGGAGGACGGGCAGGGCCTGTCGATGGAAATCAAGGGACGCGATCTGATGAACGGCGTGCCGAAGGAAATCACCATCAATCAGGCGCAGATCGCCGAGGCGCTTGCTGAGCCGGTCGGGGCGATCATCGAGGGCGTCAAGGTCGCGCTCGAGCACACCGCACCCGAACTTGCCGCCGACATCGTCGATCAGGGCATCGTGCTGACCGGTGGCGGCGCGCTGCTCGCCGATCTCGATACCGTTCTGCGCGAAGCGACCGGCCTGCCGGTCTCGATCGCCGAGGAGCCGTTGACCTGCGTCGCGCTCGGCACCGGCAAGTCGATGGAGGATGAACAGCTCCGCCGGGTTCTCCTGAGCGAGGACTGACCCGCCCCGCGATGGTCGTCGTGGATCGGCATCGGCAGGTGCGAGGAAGAGGCGAGAGGGACAAGGAACGGACTCCCCTTGGAAGGAAGAGTTGCACGCTTTTTCGCACGCCGGGCGGCTAGTCGCCGTCTGCGGCGGCTGCTCGGCGCCCTTGCCATTCTTTCCATGGTGCTCTTCATCGCCGGGCGTTTCGACAATCCGGTCACGCATCAGCTGAGAAGCCTTGCGCTTGATATCGCCACGCCGGCACTTTCCCTTATCGATGATTCCGCAGACTGGCTGCGCAGGAGGTGGACTGCGCTGCGCGATCTCTGGCGGGCGCATGAAGAATATGCCCGCCTGCGCGCACGCATCGCCCAACTCGAGGGCAGCCTGCGCGATCAGGCGGTGCTCGAGCACGAAAAGGCCGAGCTGGAACGCCTTCTCTCATTCCAGCCGCTAAGGGCGACGCCGGTGGCGAGCGGCAGACTGGTCGGGCTGAGCGGCGGCCCGTTCCTGCGCAGCGGCTTCATCTCTCTCGGCTCGGCGGACGGAATCGCCGCCGGTGATCCGGTGGTCGCCTCGGCAGGTCTCGTCGGCCGTGTCTTCGAGGCGGGGCGACACGCCGCCAGGATACTGCTGATCAATGACATCAACAGCCGGGTGCCGGTAAGGGTCGGGCCTGACGGTATTCCGGCGATCACCATCGGCCGCAATGATGAATTTCTGGCGCTGGTTTTCGCGCCGCCGGATGCCCGGATCCGGGTGGGGGATACGGTCGTGACCTCGGGAGCCGATGGCGTTTTTGCTCCCGACATTCCGGTCGGCACGATCGCACAGGTGGAGCCGGAAATTCTCGTGCGGCCGTCCATCCGGCTCTCTCGGGTCGATCATGTGCGCATCCTCAAGGCGCTGCGCCGCGACCTCTTCCTGCCGCCGGCATCGGACTGTTCTGACGCCTGTTCATCGGAGAAGGGGCAATGAATGCCGCGCCAATCGAAGGCGTCCGACTTCGCTGGCAGCGTACATTGGGACGGCTGCCGGCCTGGCTGTTGCCGGGGCTGCTCGGGATCGTGCTGGTGCTGGCCGGCAATCTCTGGCCGTGGACGGCGGCCGATCAGCTCCCTTCTCCGCACTGGCTGCTGATCCTCGTTTTCCACTGGTCGATTCATCGCCCCCAGGCCTTGCCACCATTGCTGCTGGCGGCGCTGGGATTGCTGCAGGATCTCTGGTGGGGCGGGCCTTTGGGGAGCAATCTGCTGCTGCTGCTCATCGTGCAGGCGATCCTGCTCGACGAACGCCGGCTTATCCGCAAGTTCAGCCTGACACAGAAGATGATCGTGTTCGGTGTCGTCGCCTTCTTCTACGAGCTGCTGTTCTATCTGCTGGCGGACCTCTATTGGAATCCCGGACCGCCGTGGCGCCCCTTTCTTGTTCAGGCCGGGGAAACTCTTCTCCTCTATCCTGTCGTCGTCCTGCTGCTGGGGCGGTTGGAACGCGCACTGCTCGGCACACGCTGGAAGGCTAGGGGCTGATGGGCGATAAGATAGCGATCGGATCGACCCTGCAAGGTGGGCAAGGATGAAGGCGGAACGCGAACGGTCACGGCGTTTCACAAGACGGGCCCTGCTGCTGGCGGGCGCCCAGGGTGCGCTGACGACCCTGCTTGCCGGACGCCTCTACTATCTTGCCGTCGTAGAGGGCGAGCGCTATCGCACCCGCGCCGAGGCCAATCGCATCGCCCTGCGCCTGCTGGCGCCGCCGCGCGGCGAGATCGTCGATCGCCAAGGTCGGCCGATCGCCACCAACCGGCGCGACTACCGCCTTTTCCTGATTCCGGAACAGGCGGGCGATCTTGCCGCCACCCTCGTCAAGCTGAAGCGGGTTCTGCCGATTTCACCGGGAGAGGAACGCCGCCTCATTGCCCGCATCCGTCGTTCGCGCCCCGACCGGCCGGTGACGGTGGCGCAGAACCTGCCCTGGGATCGTTTTGCTGCCGCGAATGTCGCGGCCCCCGACCTGCCCGGCATCATTCCCGACGCCGGTCTGACCCGCTGGTATCCTGATGGCGCATTGAACGCCCATGCCGTCGGCTATGTCGGACCGCCAGCGCCTGATGAGATGGACGGTGACCCATTGCTCGGGGTGCCGGGTTTCCGCATCGGCAAGCGGGGAATCGAAAAAACCTATGACAAGGTGCTTCGCGGCAGGGCGGGCGGGCTGCGGGTCGAGGTCAATGCCTACGGACGGGTCATCCGCGAACTCGACCGGCGTGAAGGAACTCCCGGTGCCGAGGTGAAGCTTTCTCTCGATCTTGATCTGCAGCGCGCCGCCGTCCGTCGGCTGGGGGAAGAATCGGGAGCCATCGCCCTGGTCGATCTGAAGGACGATTCGCTTTGCGTCTATGTCTCATCGCCGGGCTTCGACCCCAATGCCTTCAATCTCGGCATTTCGCGCGAGAACTGGCAGGCGATGTTGAAGGATCCCCGCAGGCCGCTGATCGACAAGTGTGCTGCCGGGCTCTATCCACCCGGATCGACGATCAAGCCGGTGGTGGCATTGGCGGCGCTTCATTACGGGGTGACCTCGCCGGAGGAAAAGATCGTCTGCACCGGTGATTATCCTTATGGCGACAATGTCTGGCACTGCTGGAAGAAGCATGGTCATGGCCCGGTTTCGATGATCGACGGCATCGCCCGTTCCTGTGACGTCTATTTCTACGAACTGGCTCAGCGCCTCGGGATCGAACGGCTGGCGCGTTTCCTGACGCTTTTCGGTCTCGGGCGCCGTCATGTCCTGGGCGTCGGAAACGAACAGGCTGGCCTGGTCCCGACTCCCGCATGGAGCAGGGCGGTGCGCGGCCTTCCCTGGCATGGCGGCGAGACGCTCAATGTCGGAATCGGTCAAGGTGCCCTGATGGCCAGTCCTTTGCAGCTGGCGGTGATGAGCGCTATGCTCGCGACCGGCCGCCGGAACATGTCCCCTCGCATTGTCGCCGCAGTCGATGGCGTACCCCTCGAGAGTGCCGGCGACCCCTTGGCGACGGAAGAGGAGGCGGGAGTCGACATCGACGCCGATCACTGGCGGGTCGTGCGAAGCGGAATGGAACATGTTCTGCGCTCTGGTGGTACCGCCCATCATGCGCGTTTGCCGAGGAAACTGGGAAGGATGGCAGGAAAGACGGGCACCGCGCAGGTCCGTCGGATTACCGACGCCGATCGCGCGGAAGACCGCGCACAGTCCGACCGGCCCTGGCAGGAACGTCACCACGCCTGGTTCATCGGCTATGCTCCTGTCTCCCGTCCCCGCTATGCGATATCCGTCCTGGTCGAGCACGGCGGCGGCGGCAGTCATGCCGCTGCACCGGTCGCCCGCGATCTGATGATCGAAGCCCTGCAACGGGAATCGCGCGCGGTCGCCGACGAAGGATCGGTCTCCTCCGCGGGGGGAAGGGAAGGTCGATGATCCGCAGTGCCCATCGCCCTCTTTTCGCGCCTCGCGACATGCGCCTTGGGATATTGGCCCGGCTGGCGCGCATCAATCTTCTGATCGTGGCGGCGCTGCTGGTTCTCGGCGCGATCGGGGTCATGATGCTCTATTCCGTCGCCGACGGACACTGGCAGCCCTATGCGAGCCGTCAGGCGATCCGTTTCGCCGCCGCATTCTTCGTGATGATCGCGATGGCGACGATCGATCTCAGGATCTGGCTCAAGCTTGCCTATCCTGCCTATGTCCTGGGGCTTGTGCTGCTCGTCGCGGTGGAGGCGATCGGCACCATCGGAAAGGGCGGACAGCGCTGGCTCGACCTCGGCATCATGCGGCTGCAGCCGAGCGAGGTGATGAAGGTCGCCCTCGTCCTCGCGCTCGCGCGCTACTATCATGCCCGTCATGTCTGGACGGCCGGACGTCTCATCAGCCTGCCACTGCCGGTCGCGATGATCGCCGTTCCCGTGGTCCTGGTCGCCGCTGAACCGGATCTCGGAACCGCTCTGATTTTGCTGATGACCGGGTTGGTGGTGATCTTTCTTGCCGGCGCGCCGCGCTGGCTCTTCGTGGCAGGCGCGCTAGCCGCCGCAGTAGCGGTTCCCGTCGTCTGGAGCCAGATGCACGACTATCAGAAACAGCGGGTCCAGACCTTTCTGAACCCGGAAAAGGATCCGCTGGGGGCCGGCTACCAGATCATCCAGTCGAAGATCGCGCTGGGTTCGGGCGGTGTTCATGGCAAGGGATGGCTGAAGGGAACGCAGTCGCATCTCGACTTCCTGCCCGAGATGAAGACCGACTTCATCTTCACCGTGCTGGTCGAGGAATTCGGTCTCGTCGGCGGGTTGCTGGTTCTCGGCCTGTTTCTTCTCGTCATCGGCCATGGTCTGTGGGTGGGGCTCGGCTGTCGGAATCAGTTCGGTCGTCTGCTTGCCGCCGGGCTGGCCTTCGTGATCTTCTCTTATGTCTTCATCAATATCGGCATGGTGACCGGCCTGCTGCCGGTGGTCGGCGTACCGCTGCCGCTGATCTCCTATGGCGGCTCTGCCCTGTTCACCATGATG
>RFIU01000191.1 GCA_003695555.1 Alphaproteobacteria bacterium | reverse complement strand
GATCACTTCATTGTCGAAGGCGACTCCCTTGTTGATGTCGAAGAGCGAGCCGGCATCGACGAAGGCGCTAAGCTGGACGCCGAGTTCCTTGGCCGACTGGCCGAGGGGAATGAAGAGCTCAGCCGTTCCGACATACATCGCCCGCCCGCCCAAAGGTGAGTTCTGATCGATCAGCTCGCCATTGCTGTCCACCAGTGCGGCACGCGGCCCGACACCGGCGATATCGAAGCCACGCAGTTCCGGTCCACCGAGGAAGAAGCGGTCCGAAATCCGGACGTTCTGACCCAGGCCGTTGATATAAGAGGCCTGAAGGCCGAGATGGCCATAGAAGCGCCAGAAAAGCGGGAAGAAACCGTCATAATCCACTCGTGAGCGAAGATAGCGCTTGTTACCGCCCAGCCCGGCGAAATCCTGCGAGAAGATCGCCCGTTGGCCGTTGGTCGGCCGCAGAGGGTGATTGAGGCTATCATAGATCAGGCTGTAGCCGACCTGCGAGGTAACGGTCGTGCCCTGACTGTCGAGCAGGAAGCGCGAGGAGAACAGACCCAGCGACACCTGATCCTGGCGGATCGTGTAGCGCAGGGCCAGCGCCGTCCGCTCGGCGAGCGGCAGGCCCATGCGCAGGCTGGTGCCGGTCGATGTGGTCCGGAAAGTGCTGCGCCGCGTCTGCTGGAAGTTCGATCGGAAGATGTCGAAGCCCGCCGAAATGTTGCGTCCCCAAAGATAGGGCTCTGTGAAACTCAGCACGATATTGGTCTGGATGCTCGAGATCGAGAAATTGATCCGAACATCCTGACCCTTGCCGAGGAAATTGCGTTCGGCCAGCTCGAACTGAAAGATGAAGTTCTCGAAGCTGGAGAAGGCGGCGCCGAGCGAAAGCGAACCCGTCGCCTCCTCCTGAACATTGGCCTCGAGCACCAGACGGTCCTCTCGCGAGCCCGGGAGCTGCTCGACCTCGACTTCGCGGAAAAAGCCGAGGCGCTGGATCCGCTGCTTGGAGCGCTCGACCTTCGAAAGATTGAAGGCATCGCCCTCGACAAGGCGGAATTCCCGCCGCACGACATTGTCGCGGGTGCGCAGATTGCCCTTGATGTCGATGCGCTCGACATAGACGCGTGGCGCCTCGAAGATCTTGAAGGTGATATCCAGCACGCGCTCGTCGCGATGCCGCTTCGGGATCGGGCGGATATTGACGAAGGCATAACCGAGCACGCCGGCGATATTGGTCAGGCCATCAACGGTATCGGTGATCTTCTTCAAGCTGTAGACGTCGCCTTCCTTCATGTGCAGAAAAGCACGAAAGGTTTCCGGATCGATATCCTTGATCTGACTTTCGATATTGATCTTCCCGAAATGATAGATCTCGCCTTCCTCGATGACGAAGGTGGTCAGGAAGTCACGCCGGTCCGGGGTCAGTTCGGAAACCGCCGCCAGCACCCTAAAGTCGGCATAGCCGTGATTGAAATAGAAGCGGCGCAACTGTTCCCGGTCGAACGCCTGCCGGTCCGGGTCATAGGTGTCGTTGGATGTGAACAGCTTCCACCAGCGGGCCTGCTTGGTGGCCAGTTCCGAGCGCAGCTCCTTGTCCGAAAAACGCCGATTGCCGATGAAATTGATCGCTCGGATCTTCGACTTCGGACCTTCCGAGATCTCGAAGATCAGATCGACGCGGTTCTGGGGAAGCTGAACGATCTTCGGCTCGACGACGGCGGCGAAGCGCCCGGATCGACGATAGAGGTCGAGGATCCGCTGAACATCGGCGCGCACCTTGGCGCGGGTGAAGACGATACGGGGCTTGAGCTGCACCTCGTCCTTCAGCTTGTCGTCCTTCAGACGGCTGTTGCCCTCATAGATGATGCGGTTGATGATCGGGTTCTCGGTGACGTTGATCACCAGCGTTCCGTCGGGCGGAAAAGAGAAGTAAACGTCGGAAAACAGGCCGGTGGACATCAACCGCTTCAGGCTCTGGTCGAGCTGCGCCGGGTCGAAAAGATCACCGGGCCGGACGGTAAGATAGGAAATGATCGTCGCCGGTTCGATGCGCTGATTGCCGACTACGGCAATGCCGGTAATCCGTTTCGGCGCATTCTGGGCGTGCGCAGGAACGATTCCCTGTCCGACGAGCGCGATCGTTCCGGCCAGAACGATCCACCACCCCAAAAAGGCTGCTCTGGTCACCTGAGGCAATGACAATGCTCGATATTCCCTTCGTCGCGGTCCCCGCTGCCCGCCCATCGCGGTTGCCGTCGTTTTTTTCGTGGCGCCTCGACACACCCGGCGCCACGCCTGTTCCTTCGCCCGCACGATCCGCGTCCGCTCCATCATCAAAGCGACCGCAGATCGTTCCAGGTCACCAGCACCACCAGCGATATCAGGAGGGCCAGACCGATGAAATATCCGACTTCCTGCATGCGCGGCGACAAGGGTGCGCCACGCACCGCCTCGATCGCATAGAAGAAAAGATGGCCGCCGTCGAGCATCGGAATCGGGAAAAGATTGATCAGCCCCAGATTCACCGAGATCAGGGCCAGAAAACTGATGAAGGGGACAAGGCCCAGCGAGGCCTGCTCACCGGAAGCCTTGGCGATCTTCACCGGTCCGCCGAGATCGTCTAGCGAACGCACGCCCATGATCACCTGCCCGACGACGGTCAGCATCAGGCGCATCATCTCTACCGTTTCGTTCGCGGCCTCGACCAGCGCATCGAGCGGACCCAGCTTGCGAACCTCGAGCGGGCGCGCCGGCAAGGCGATGCCAAGCCGGCCGGTCTCGTAATGGTTGCCGAAGCGGTCGGTGAGTTCGACCCGTTTGAGAGTCACCTGCTTGATGATCCGACGGCCGTCGCGTTCGAAGACGATATCGACCGTCATGCCCGGATAAAGGCCGACGAGGCGGACGAGGTCGGCGGCGTCTTCGACCTTCTTGCCGGCCAGCTCGAGAATGCGATCGCCGGGCTCAAGACCGATTTCGGCCGCCGGCATGTCGGGCTGCACTTCTTCGACCACCGGCGGGCGGATCGCCTTGCCATAGGCGACAAACAGCGCCGCATAGATCACCACCGCGAAGACGATGTTGACGACCGGTCCGGCGGCAACGATCGCCGCGCGCCGGCCGAGCGACTGGTGATGGAAACTGACCGCACGTTCTTCCGGCGTCATTTCTTCCAGGGCATCCTCGTCGGCCGAAGACGAGGCATCGGCATCACCGAAAAATCGCACATATCCACCAAGCGGCAACAACGCGATCTTCCAGCGGGTTCCCTTGCGGTCCGTCCAGCCGATGATCTCGGGACCGAAGCCGATCGAGAACACCTCGACCCTCACCCCGAACAGTCGCGCCACGGCATAGTGGCCGAGTTCATGGATGAAGACGAGGATGGTCAGCGCCAGCGCAAAGCTGACGAGCGTGAAGAAAAGTCCCGGGGTTGCGATCTCCATGATCTTCCGTCACGTCCTTTCGTCATCCGCCGACCTTTTCATCAAGGCGGGCGTCACTTGTCGGGCACCGCTCGTTCGCTCAGGCGAATGCGGTCACGCGCTCCTCGGCGATCCGGCGAGCTGCGGCATCGACCGCGTCAACCTCTTCGATACTGTTCACCGGATGATGGCGATAACGCGACAGCGCCTCGTCCACCAGATCGGTGATTTCAAGAAAACCGATGCGGCGCGCCAGAAATGCCGCCACCGCCACCTCGTTTGCGGCATTGAGCACGATCGGAGCGCTGCCGCCGGCCTCAAGCGCCTCGCGCGCCAGCCGCAGCGCCGGAAAGCGCTGCTCATCCGGCGGCTCGAAATCGAGCCGTGAAACCTTCATGAAGTCAAGACGTTCGACCGGCGCATCGATCCGGTCGGGCCAGGCCAGCGCATAGGCGATCGGGGTGCGCATGTCGGGCGTGCCGAGCTGCGCCAGCACCGAACCGTCGCAGTACTCGACCATCGAATGGATCACCGATTGGGGATGCACGACGATCTCGATCTGCGCGCGTGTGACGGGAAAGAGGTGCCAAGCCTCGATCCGCTCCAGCCCCTTGTTCATCATCGTCGCCGAATCGATCGAGATCTTCGCACCCATCGACCAGTTGGGATGCCGCACGGCTTCTTCCGGCGTGATCCTTGCCAGTGCGGCGCGCTCACGGCTACGGAACGGTCCGCCGGAAGCGGTCAGGATGATCCGGCGGACCCGTCCGGGCCGGTCGAAGTCGAAGACCTGAAAGATCGCATTATGCTCGGAATCCACCGGCAGCAGGGTCGCCCGATGGCGAGTGACCGCCTTCATAACGATATCGCCGGCGCACACCAGGGTTTCCTTGTTGGCAAGACCGATCGCCGCCCCCCTCTCGACTGCGGCCAGCGTCGGCCGCAGGCCGGCAGCGCCGACGATCGCCCCCATCACGAAGTCGGCCTCGCGCCGGGCCGCCTCGACCACAGCCTCGGGTCCGGCCGCCGTTTCGATTGCCGGATCCACGGCGGCGATGCGCTCCTTCAGGGGTTCCGCCATCTCAGGGTCGGCAAGGGCGACGAATGAGGGACGGAAGCGCTCGACCTGTTCGGCAAGTCGCTCGAGATTGCGGTTGGCGGTCAGCGCCACCACCCGGAAGCGTTCGGGTGACCGCGCAACGAGATCGAGGGTGGAGCAGCCGACACTGCCAGTAGATCCGAGAATCGTGATTGACCGTGGGCCCGCATCTGCCTTTGGTGCCCGCATTCTCTTCATCTCCTCCCCAACGGATCTGACACCATGGTCATTATGGTTCTTCATCCCGCCCACGCCAGTACGATCGCCACCACCGGCCCGGCGGCAAGCAGGCCGTCGATGCGGTCCAGCAAGCCGCCGTGCCCCGGGATCAGATGGCTGGAATCCTTGACGCCGAAATGACGTTTGACGGCGCTCTCCAGCAGATCGCCGGCCTGTGCCACCACCGCCAGACCCGCACCGGCAAGCGCATGGAATACCGGACCAAAGGCTTGCGCGTCAGCAATGCTCCCTACCAGCACCGCGGCCAGCGCGGCAAGCACCATTCCCCCGAACAGCCCGGCCCAGGTCTTGTTTGGACTGATCCGCACAGCCAGCCGCGGACCACCGATGCCGCGGCCGGCGAAATAGCCGCCGATATCGGTCGCCCAGACCAGCAGCAGCACCCACAATGTCCAGAACAGGCCGTCTTCGGGACGCGAACGCAGCCAGGCGAAGGAAACCAGCGCCAGCCAGGTCCAGGCAAAGGCGAAACCACTCCAGGCAAGCGACGGGCGGCGCAGCACCCGGCCCGCGAGCCCGACCAGCAGGCCCGGCACCACGAACCACAGACAGGCCCGCCCCAGCATCATCCCGGCGGGAGCCAGCAGCAGGCCGAGCCCTGCGATCGCGAAAACGGCCAGGAAGGTCAAGCGGGCACGGTGCCGCCGGAAGAACATCATCGCCCATTCGAGGCCGGCAATGACCCCGGCGACCGCCAGCAGCAGACGGAACCAGACATCACCGGCCCAGACCGCGCCGATCACAATCGGCAGCAGGGCAAGGGCGGTTATGATGCGGCGGACCAGATTGCCGCCTCGCGAATTCTCGCGTTGGGTCACCGGCTCTTCGGCACCCTCGCCCTCTGAGAGGCTCCCCTTCCTTCCCTCAACGGCCGCCAAAGCGCCTCTCCCGCGCGGTATAGTCCGCGACCGCCTGCCGGAAGGTCGCCTCGTCGAAATCGGGCCACAGGCAGTCCAGGAACAGCAGCTCCGAATAGGCGGACTGCCAGAGGAGAAAGTTCGACAGACGCTGTTCGCCGGAGGTTCGGATGACGAGATCGGGGTCCGGCAGGTCGGCGAGTTCTAGGTGTCGAGCGAATGCATCCTCGTCGATCTCGGCCGGTGCCAGCCGCCCGGCGGCCACCTCTTCGGCCAGGCGACGGGCCGCGCACACGATCTCGTTGCGCCCGCCATAGTTGACCGCCAGAACGAGTTGGAGCCCCCGGTTTTCCGCCGTCTTCCTTTCGGCATGAGCAATCAGTTCCTGAAGGTCGGAAGACAGTGCCGTACGGTCGCCGATAAAACGCATGCGGACGTCATTGCGATCGAGTTCGGCGATCTCTCGCCGGAGATAGAGGCGCAGAAGGGCCATCAGGTCGCGAACCTCGTCGGCGGGACGCTTCCAGTTTTCGGACGAGAAGGCGTAAAGAGTGAGCACCTCGATGCCGAGCGATCGTGCCGTTCGGACCGCACCACGCACCGCCTCGGCTCCCTGACGGTGGCCGAGTGCGCGCGGCAGCCCGCGGGCCGCCGCCCAGCGCCCGTTGCCGTCCATGATGATAGCGACATGGCGGGGAACGATGCCGTTCGCACCACCCGCGCGTGCCGTCTGCTCCCCCTGTCCGGACGCCAGCATCAGACCTTCATGATCTCCTCTTCTTTCGCCTTCAGCAGCTCGTCGATCCGGGCGATGGTCTCGTCGGTCAGTTTCTGGACCTCGTCCATCAGGCGCTTCGCCTCATCCTGACCGAGGTGATCCTCTTTTTCCATGCGCCGGATGTGTTCCATCCCGTCACGCCGCACATTGCGCACCGCGACCCGCGCCGTTTCGGCATATTTTGCGGCAATTTTGGTCATTTCGCGGCGGCGCTCCTCGCTCAGCGGCGGGATCGGGATGCGCAGCAGATTGCCTTCGACGATTGGATTGAGGCCAAGATCCGACTGTCGGATCGCCTTTTCGACGGCCCCGACATTATTGCGGTCCCAGACCTGAACGGTCAGCATCCGCGGCTCCGGCGCGCCAATCGTCGCCAGCTGATTGAGCGGCATGCTCGCCCCATAGACATCAACGGTGATCGGGTCGAGCAGCGCCGGATTGGCACGGCCCGTCCGCAGCCCTGCGAACTCGTGCTTGAGCGTCTCTACGGCGCCCTTCATGCGTCGTTCGATATCCTTGCGATCATATCCGCTCATCGCATCGTGCCTCCCTTTTCGCGCAGCCCTGTCGTCATTTAACCGACGGCTTCTTCCTCGCAGGTCTCGATATCCTCGGCAACGATGGTCGCCCGCCCTTCGCCTCGCAGCACCTTCGGCAGAGCGCCTTCTTCCTGGATCGAAAAGACGAGAATCGGAATCCGGTTTTCCCGACACAGCGCGATCGCCGAGGCGTCCATCACCTTCAGGTCGCGGCGCAGCACATCAAGATAGCTGAGGCGGGCGAACCGGCGGGCATTCGGGTCCTTCTTCGGATCGGCGGAATAGACACCGTCCACCTGTGTCGCCTTGACCAGCACGTCGCACGACATTTCCGCCGCCCGCAATGCGGCCGCCGTATCGGTGGTGAAGAAGGGATTGCCGGTTCCGGCGGCGAAGATGACGACGCGACCCTTTTCCATGTGGCGGATGGCGCGGCGACGGATATAGGGCTCGCAGACTTCCGACATCGTGATCGCGCTCTGTACCCGGGTATGAACGCCGAGATCTTCCAGCGCATTCTGTACCGCGAGCGCGTTCATCACCGTCGCCAGCATGCCCATGTAGTCGGCCGAAGCCCGGTCGAAGCCGGCCTCGGCCGCCTGAAGGCCGCGAAAGATGTTGCCGCCGCCGACCACTACGCAAAGCTCGATCCCGGCGGCAAGGGCGGTGCGGATCTCGCCGGCGATGCGCTTGACGGTTTCGGGATCGATGCCATAGGGCTTTTCGCCCATCAGCGCTTCGCCCGACAGCTTCAGCAGTACGCGTTGATAGGGTGGCTTGGCCATTCCCGCCCCTTCTTCCTTTTCGTCTCCGCCTCACCTCATCCGACCGCAAGACCCCTTGCGCCATTCCAGCGCACAGCGGATGGCGAGATCGAGGGCGGGTGCCAGATTAGCCGCGCATCGTATCAAGCGCCAGCGCGAATTGGCATGAAGAAGGGCCCTTGCCGAACGGCACGCAAGCCGAACGACAAGAGCCCCTCAGATGACTTGCCCGCCAGGCACAGCAGGGATCTGTCCGCGCGATCAGGACAGTCCTGCAGCGGCGGCAACCTCGGCAGCAAAGTCGCCGCTTTCCTTCTCGATGCCCTCGCCGAGCTGAAAGCGCACGAAGGCGGCAAGGCGAATTCCGGTACCGGCGGATTTTGCCGCCTCTTCGACCACCTTGGCGATCTTCTTCTCGCCATCGACGACCGAGACCTGCTCGAGCAGCACGGCCTCCTGATAGAATTTGCGCATGCGTCCCTCGACCATCTTTTCGATGATGTTCTCGGGCTTGCCGGAAGCGCGAGCCTGTTCGCTCAGAACATTGCGTTCCCGCTCAACCACTGCGGGGTCGAGGCTCTCGATGTCGAGCGCCTGCGGGGCGGTCGCCGCGACATGCATTGCCAGATGCTTGGCGAGAGGAGCAAGGACATCCTCGCCGGCATCCGATTCCAGGGCCACCAGCACGCCGATCTTGCCCAGACCTTCGGCCACCGCGCCATGGACATACGAGCCGACAAGGCCCTTGTCCACCGCCACATGGGCAGCTCGGCGCAGGCTCATGTTCTCACCGATGGTGGCGATCAGATGCGTCAGCTCGTCGGCGACCGTTCGACCGGTGCCGGGGAATTCGGCCGCCTTCAGGGCATCGAGATCGCCCTTGACCGCAAGCGCGAGCTTCGCGGCCTCACGCACGAAATTCTGGAACTGCTCGTTGCGGGCGACGAAGTCGGTTTCGGAATTGACTTCGACCATCGCCCCGGCGGTGCCCTCGACCATCACGCCGATCAGACCTTCGGCCGTGGTCCGGCCCGACTTCTTGGCCGCCGTCGAGAGACCCTTCTTGCGCAGCCAGTCAACCGCCGCCTCCATGTCGCCGCCGGTTTCGCTCAATGCCTTCTTGCAGTCCATCATGCCGGCACCCGTCTTGGTGCGCAGCTCCTTCACCATTGCCGCCGTGATCTGCGTCATCGTCCGATTTCCTCGAATTTTTCTGCGAATGGATTATGCCGATCCCGTCGCTTGCGGGCTCAGGCCTTGACCTCTTCCGTCTTCTCCGTTGCTTCGGCCTTGGCTTCCTCGGCCTTGGCTTCCTCGGCCTTGGCTTCCTCGACCTTGGCTTCCTCGGCTTTGGCTTCTTCGGCCTTTTCCTCGGCCGCCGATTCTTCCGGCTTCACTTCGGCTTCGGCCTCCAAGGCCGGCTCCGGCGGCACTTCGGCTGCCTCGCCGACATCGGCTCCGGTCGCCTGAAGCTGCTCGGAAATGCCGTCGAGCACGGCCAGCGCCACGAGGTCGCAATAGAGCTTGATCGCCCGCGTCGCGTCGTCATTGCCGGGGATCGGAAAGTCGATGCCGTCGGGGTCGCAGTTGGTGTCGAGCACCGCCACCACCGGAATGCCGAGCTTGTTGCCCTC
>RFIU01000190.1 GCA_003695555.1 Alphaproteobacteria bacterium | reverse complement strand
GCCGGGGGGTGCGCCGCACCCGCGAGCTGCCGGTGAAGACGGATGATCTGCCTGCCGACTTCTTCGAGAAATTCGAGAAGAAGATGTGGAAGCGCATCCGCGGACAGTTCGCGCCGCAGCAGGCGATCCGGGCGGTCCGCGCGGCGATCGAGCTGCCCTTCGAGGAAGGCGTGAAGCGCGAACGCGAACTGTTCCTGGAATGCATGGCCAATCCACAGTCGGCGGCGCTGCGCCACGCCTTCTTCGCCGAACGCGAAGCGGCGAGGGTTCCCGACCTGCCGGTCGACGCGAAGCCGCGTCCGATCGCGCGCGTCGGTGTCGTCGGCGGCGGAACGATGGGCTCGGGGATCGCCACCGCCTGCCTCAAGGCCGGATTGCCGGTCACCATGATCGAACGCGATGCGCAAGCCGCCGAGGCGGGCCGGGCGCGCGTTCATGGCTTTCTTGAGCATGACTTCACCAAGGGTCGCATCGACGAGGCCGAACTGAATCGGCGCAAGGAGCGTTTTTCGGTCGATACCGACTATCGCGCGCTCGCCGATGCCGATCTCGTGATCGAGGCGGTGTTCGAGAACATGGAGGTCAAGCAGGAAGTCTTCCGTCGTCTCGATGCGGTGGCGAAGAAGGGAGCGATTCTCGCCACCAACACGTCCTATCTGAATGTCAATGAGATCGCCGCCGCCACCGGCCGACCCGAGGACGTGCTGGGTCTTCACTTCTTCTCGCCCGCCCACATCATGAAGCTGCTCGAGATCGTCCGGGCGGAAAAGACCGCGCCCGAGGTGCTGCTCACCGCCCTCAAATTCGCGAAGACGATCCGCAAGGTCGGCGTCGTCGCGCGCGTCTGTCACGGCTTCATCGGCAACCGGATGCTTTCGGGCTATATCCGCCAGGCCGGCTTCCTGATTCTGGAGGGCGCGACCCCTCAGCAGGTGGACCGGGCGATCTACGAGTTCGGTTTTCCGATGGGGCCCTTCCAGATGGGCGATCTTGCCGGACTCGACATCGGCTACATGCTGCGCCAGCAGATCCGGCCCGACGAGGAAGAGGCGGTCGCCTTTCGTGTCCATGATCGGCTGGTGGAGGCCGGCGCGAAGGGCCAGAAGACCGGTCGCGGCTTCTATGTCTATGAAGAAGGCGCGCCGAAGCCGAATCCGCTGGCCCTCGAGATCATCGAGGACGAGGCGAAGAAGGCCGGCATCACCCGGCGCGAGATCACGGACGAGGAGATCGTCGAACGCTGCGTCCTGCCGCTCGTCAATGAAGGTGCGCGGATCCTGGAAGAAGGAATCGCGATGCGCGCCGGCGATATCGACGTGGTGTGGCTCTATGGCTACGGCTTCCCGCGCTGGCGGGGCGGGCCGATGTATTACGGCGACACTCTTGGCCTCGATCATGTGCTGGCGCGCATTCGCCACTATGCCGAGGCCATCGGGCCGCGCTTCTGGACGCCCGCGCCCCTGATCGAGCGACTCGCCGCCGAAGGCAGGGGCTTTCGCGACCTCGATCGCGAGAAGGCGAAGCGCTGATCAGGGCGCCGCTGTCGCCGACGGCCCGGAAGCGGACGAGGAGCGTCAGACGACGAGCGATTCGGCCGGCGTGAAGCGGGCCTCGGTCTTCTCTTCGACTTCGGCCAGAGTCACCTCAGGGGCGAGCTCGACCAGCTCGAGATGATCGCCGGCGACATCGAAGACGCCGAGATTGGTGATGATGCGATCGACGCAGCTCACTCCGGTGAGCGGCAGCGAGCAGCGATGCACCAGTTTCGGCGAACCGTCCTTTGCGGCATGATCCATGATCACGACGACGCGCCGGGCGCCGGCGACCAGATCCATCGCCCCGCCCATTCCCTTGACCATCTTGCCGGGGACCATCCAGTTGGCGAGGTCGCCATTCTCGGCCACCTGCAGGGCGCCGAGGACGGTCAGGTCGATATGGCCGCCGCGGATCATCGCAAAGGACAGCGCCGAATCGAAATAGCTGCAGCCGGGCAGCTCGCTCACCGTCTGCTTGCCGGCATTGATGAGGTCGGGATCCTCCTCGCCCTCGAAGGGAAAGGGCCCCATGCCGAGCATGCCGTTCTCGGAATGCAGCGTGATGTCGATGCCCTCGGGAATGAAATTGGCGACCAGCGTCGGAATGCCGATGCCGAGATTGACATAGAAGCCGTCTTGGAGTTCCTGCGCCGCCCGTCGGGCCATGTCTTCGCGCGTCCAGGCCATGGTGTGTTCGCCTCCTTCACGAGTTCGTCAGCGGTTTTCCGCCTGTCCGTTCCTGCCGATGCGCCGCCATTCGTGTCGGTCAGGCGGCTTCGCCCCGCGGCCGCACGGTCCGCTGCTCGATCCGCTTTTCGTGCTGCCCCTTGATGATCCGCTGCACGAAGATCGCCGGCGTGTGGACCGCATCGCCGTCGATTTCGCCGGGTTCGACGAGCTCTTCGACCTCGGCCACGGTCACCCGGCCGGCCATCGCCATCAGCGGATTGAAGTTGCGCGCGGTCTTTCGATAGACGAGGTTGCCTTGGGCGTCGCCCTTCCAGGCCTTGACGATCGCGAGATCCGCCTTCAGGGCGGTTTCCATGACATAGGCACGACCGTCGAACTCGCGCACCTCCTTGCCCTCGGCAACCACCGTACCGACCCCGGTCGGGGTGAAGAAGGCGGGAATGCCGGCGCCGCCGGCACGGATGCGCTCGGCGAGCGTGCCTTGCGGATTGAACTCCAGCTCCAGCTCGCCCGCCAGATACTGTCGCTCGAACTCCTTGTTCTCGCCGACATAGGACGAGATCATCCGGGCGATCTGACGGGTCTGCAGCAGCAGACCGAGGCCGAAATCATCCACCCCCGCATTGTTCGAGATGAAGGTCAGCCCCTTCACCCCCGAGTCGCGGATCGCGAGGATGAGGTTTTCGGGAATGCCGCACAGGCCGAAACCGCCGGCCATGATCGTCATGCCGTCGAAGAGCAGACCGTCGAGTGCGGCCGCCGCATTCTCATAGACCTTGTTCGCCATTGCTCCGCCGCCTCCTGCCATTCCCCGTTTCGATGCGCCCGGGCGATTGCCGGGCCGCGTGACTTGCGATGCCTCCACCCTCTAGGCGCGCCGGAGAGCCACCGTCAAGCCGACGTGCCCTGCGGCCGGCCGCACCCGCAACCCCCTCCTTCCTTGCGACGAACGAGCGGCAGGAATCCGCAAAGGGCCGGAACCCGGCAGGGCACAAGGGCGAACAAGCTGAGATCTCGCTTGTCGTCGGATTCATCGCCTAGGATGCGATGAGGGTCGAGAGACGCCGGAGATGGCTAGAGAATGCTCTGGCCGGTTTCCTTCCAGTCCTTCAGAAAGGCTTCGAGGCCGCGGTCGGTGAGCGGATGTTGGAAGAGCTTCTTCATCACCGCCGCCGGTATCGTCGCGACGTCGGCGCCGATGCGTGCCGCCTCCACAACATGCAGCGGGTGGCGGATCGAGGCGACGAGAATCTCGGTCTCGAAATCGTAATTGTCGTAGATCGTGCGGATGTCCTCGATCAGTGCCATGCCGTCCTGCGAGATGTCGTCGTGGCGACCGACGAAGGGCGAAATGAAGCTGGCGCCCGCCTTGGCCGCAAGCAGCGCCTGACTGGCCGAAAAGCACAGCGTCACATTGACCATGATGCCCTGGGCGCGCAGCGCCTTGCAGGTCTTCAGGCCATCGACGGTCAGCGGCACCTTGATGGCGATATTATCGGCGATCTTCGCCAGCTTCAGGCCCTCTTTGAGCATCGTCTCGTGGTCGGTGGCGACGGTTTCCGCCGACACCGGGCCATCGACCAGCTTGGCGATCTCGGCGATGGTCTCGAAGAACTCGCCGCCGGCCTTGCGGATCAGCGACGGATTGGTGGTCACGCCGTCGAGCAGGCCGGTGGCGCTCAGTTCGCGAATCTCGTCGAGGTCGGCGGTATCGATGAAGAATTTCATCGCCTTCGGCTCCTTCCCTGGTTCCCGCATCGGGTCCTGCCCGCGCGCTGCGCCCTGCCGGCATCTCTCGGCACGGACATCCCGACATGCTCGCGCCTCTAACCCTAGACGTCCGGCTTGACAAGCGGCAAGGGGGGCCTCCTGGATGGGCGAGCGGAAGGCGCCAATACGAGGAACCGGGCAATGACCGACGGATCTCAGGCGAGCGGAATGCGCGCGGTACGCCTGTCGGTGCTGCCGGCGATGCCCTTCGATCGCGCCTGGAGCTATCTCGGCGATCCCCATAAGGCCCCGCCGGGCAGTCTCGTCCGGGTTCCCTTCGGCCGTCAGGAAACCCTCGGTCTGGTGCTCGGGGAAGCGAAGGAGGAAGTGCCCGATCCGGCACGATTGAAGACGATCCTGGAGGTTCTGCCGGGCTCCCCGCTCGATCCCGCGCTGTGCCGCTTCATCGACCGCTTCGCCGACTATACGCTCACGCCCCGTGGTCAGGTCCTGCGTCTCGTCGCCCCACCGGCGCTGGCCTTCGGTCGTTCGAGACGGCGCACCATGGTGCGCGCAACCGGGATGCAGCCGGCTCGCCTGACACCGGCGCGCAAGCGTGTGCTGGAGCGCCTCGCCGAAGATGGCGGACGGGAATGGTGGCCGCTCGCCGAGCTCGCCCGACGGGCAAATGTCAGCGAAGGCGTCGTGCGCGCGCTCATCGAACAGAAGATTCTCGAGGGCCGCAAGGTCGCCGCCGATGCGGCGCCGCTCGCCGTTCCCGATCCGACGCGCGCCGGTCCCGCGCTCACCCCGGCACAGCGTGCCGCCGCCGACGAGATCGGTGAAGCGGTGACCAGCGGGGGCTATCGCTGTTTCCTGCTCGACGGGGTGACGGGCTCCGGCAAGACGGAGGTCTATTTCGAGGCGATCGCCGCGGCGCTGACGCGCGCGCCAGAGGCGCAAGTGCTCGTCCTGCTGCCCGAGATCGCGCTGACCGGTCAGTGGCTGGCGCGCTTTGCCGCCCGCTTCGGGACAGCGCCGGCGGTCTGGCATTCCGACATGGGTCCGGCCGATCGGCGACGGGTCTGGCAGGCGGTGCGCAGTGGCGAGGCGCGGGTCGTCGTCGGCGCCCGCTCGGCGCTTTTTCTGCCCTTTGCCGAGCTCGCCCTCATCGTCGTTGATGAAGAACACGATCCTTCCTACAAGCAGGACGAGGGCGTCACCTATCATGCCCGCGACATGGCGGTGCTGCGCGCCCATCTCGAAGTGGTGCCGGTGGTGCTCGCCTCCGCGACGCCGTCTTTGGAGTCCTGGTGGAATGCCGGTCGCGGACGTTATCGGCATCTGCGTCTCACCGACCGCTATGGCGGCGCACGGCTGCCGCGGATCCGCGCCCTCGACCTGCGCCGCCAGCCGCTGGAGAGCGGCCGATGGCTCGCCCCCCCTCTTGTCGCCGCGATCGAGGAACGTCTGGCGCGCGGCGAACAGAGCCTGCTCTACCTCAATCGCCGCGGCTATGCGCCGGTGACGCTATGCAGGGCATGCGGCGGCAGGATCGAATGCCCGCACTGCACCGCCTGGCTGGTCGAGCATCGCTATGAGCGTCGCCTCGTCTGTCACCACTGCGGCTATCGCCTGCCGGTACTGTCCCATTGCCCGCACTGCGAGGCGCAGGCGACCCTGGTGCCCTGCGGTCCCGGCGTCGAGCGGCTGGCCGAAGAGATCGTCGCACGCTGGCCGACGGCACGGCTGATGGTGATGGCGAGCGATACGGTCAGCCGCCCCGAGAGCGCCCGCGAGGCGATCGCGAGGATCGAGCGTGGCGAGATCGACATCTTGGTCGGCACCCAGATCGTTACCAAGGGCTATCATTTCCCGCGGCTCACCCTGGTCGGCGTGGTCGATGCCGACCTCGGCCTGCGTGGTGGCGATCTGCGCGCCGGCGAACGCAGCTTCCAGCAGATCTGGCAGGTCGCCGGCCGCGCCGGCCGGGCCGAATTTCCCGGTGAAGTGATGCTGCAGACCTTCGATGCCGACCATCCGGTGATCCGGGCCCTGGCTTCAGGTGAGCGCGATGCCTTCTTCGCCGCCGAGCTCGCTGCCCGCCGCGCTGCCGGCATGCCGCCCTTCGGCCGCCTCGCCGCGCTCGTCTTCAGCGGCCGGGACGAAGCGCGGGTGGCAGCCAGCGCCGCCGCCTATGCGCGTGCCTTCAGCCGGCTGGATCCGGCCCTTCGCGGCGAAAGTCGGCTTTATGGCCCGGCGCCGGCGCCGCTCGCCCGGATCGCCGGCCGTTTCCGCCATCGCCTGCTGCTTCATACACCCCGTTCGCTGCTGCCCCAGCCGCTGATCCGTCGCTGGCTCGCCGAGCTGCGCCCGGCCGCCGGCGTGAGATTGCGCGTCGATATCGATCCCCATCATTTCCTGTGACCGACGGCCGCCTTTTGCGTGGTTCGAGCAAGCGCGCAAGGAGGGGCGCAAGAGGGCGAAAAATTTCCCCCGATCGCCGTCTTGCGCCCCCTTGGGCCCTATGCTAAGGGGAGCCGCGCTCTGCCGGGGCCGGTTCCGTCGGACCCGGTGCAAGACAAGGGATTCGCGCGGATTTCGGCGCATGTTCGCGGATCGCCCCGAAAGCCTCTTGCCGCACCGCGAAGAGAGGCGGCGGGTCGCATTTCCGCAATCGGCGATACGCGCGGAAAACCGGATAATCGCATTCGAATACGGGAAACGCCTGCCTTGTCCACCGCATCCCTCGACCGGACCGGCCTTGATGCGCGCTACGCGCGCGCCCTCTTCGAGCTGGCGCTCGATGACGGCGTTGAAGAGACGGTTGCCGACGAACTCGCCGCGCTCGAGCGACTGGCCGGGGAATCGGAGGAATTCGCCCGCCTGCTGCGCTCGCCGCTGCTGACCCGCGACGAGCAGCGCCAGGCGGTGGTGCTGATTGCCGAACGGGCCGGGCTCGGTCGGCTGACCACCCGCTTTCTCGAAACGCTGGCGCGCAACCGTCGCCTCGATCGGTTGGCGCGGATCGCGGCCGCCTATCGGGCCCTGTTGGCCGAGCACCGCGGCGAAATCACCGCGACGGTGGTCGCCGCGCGGCCCCTCGAGCGCAGGGAGGAAGAGGCGATCGCCAAATGGATTTCCGCCGAGCGCGGGCGTCGCGTGATCCTCGATACGAGAGTGGACGAATCGCTCCTCGGCGGCCTCGTCGTACGCATCGGTTCGACGATGATCGACGGTTCGCTTGCCACCAAGCTGAAGAAGCTCGAACGCGCCATGAAAGGGATTTGACCATGGACATTCGCGCTGCGGAAATTTCGCAGGTCCTCAAACAGCAGATCGCCGGCACCGGGACACAAGCCGAGACGGCGGAAGTCGGCGAGGTGCTCTCGGTCGGTGACGGCATTGCCCGCATCTACGGCCTCGACAATGTCCAGGCCGGCGAGATGGTCGAATTCGCCGACGGAACCAAGGGCATGGCCCTCAATCTCGAGGCCGACAATGTCGGTGTCGTGATCTTCGGTGCCGACCGTGGCATCCGCGAGGGCGACACCGTCAAGCGGACCGGCGCCATCGTTGACGTGCCGGTCGGCAAGGCGCTGCTCGGCCGGGTGGTGGACGCGCTCGGCAATCCGATCGACGGCAAGGGGCCGATCGAAGGCGTCGAGCGCCGCCGGGTCGAAGTCAAGGCGCCCGGCATCATCCCGCGCAAGTCGGTGCACGAGCCGATGCAGACCGGTCTGAAGGCGATCGATGCGCTGGTGCCGATCGGCCGCGGCCAGCGCGAGCTGATCATCGGCGACCGCCAGACCGGCAAGACGGCGGTGGCGGTCGATACCTTCATCAATCAGCGCGGACTGAATGCCGGCGACGACGAATCGAAGAAGCTCTACTGCATCTATGTCGCGGTCGGTCAGAAGCGTTCGACGGTGGCTCAGATCGTCAAGGCGCTGCAGGAGGCCGGGGCGCTGGAATATTCCATCGTCGTGGCCGCCACCGCTTCCGAACCGGCGCCGCTGCAGTTTCTCGCTCCCTATACCGGCTGCACCATGGGCGAGTTTTTCCGCGACAACGGCATGCATGCGGTGATCGTC
>RFIU01000189.1 GCA_003695555.1 Alphaproteobacteria bacterium | reverse complement strand
GCCGCCTTGCCGTCTCGCTGACATTGCGGTCGCACAGCTCGTAGACCCGCTGGATGTGCTCCCAGCGCACCCGGTCGGGTGACATCGGCTTTTCCGGTGGTGGCGGCCGGCCGCCGGGAGGGGCGAGCAGGGCGCCCTCGATGCTGTCGGCATCGGCTGGTTTCGCCAGATAGTCCACCGCACCGGTCTTCACGGCGGCGACGGCGCTGGCGATATTGCCATAACCAGTCAGAATGACGATGCGCATGTCGGGGCGGATGGCGCGCAGAACGGGCACAAGATCCAGGCCGTTTTCGTCTTCGAGACGCAGATCGACAACCGCGAACTGGGGGTGTTCCGCCTCGGCCAGGCGGCGGGCCTCCTCGCCGCTAGTTGCCGCCAGCACGGTGAAGCCGCGGCGTTCCATGGCGCGCGAAAGCTGCTTCAGGAACAGGCGGTCGTCATCGACCAGCAGCAGTTTCAGAATTTCGCTGCTGGACGATTCATCCGTGTCTGCAGATGGGATGGACATATTGGCTTCTTCCATGCGCCGATCCTCTCATGGCAGGGCAGGGCGATCAAGACCCGCCTCCCGGCGCGGAAACGCCATGGGTTGCGCGCCAATCGGAGCCGAATCGTCCGTCCGAGCCGCGTGGCCAGAGAATTTCGACCACGGCGCCACCGCTGCGGCGATTGGCGAACTTCACCCGGGCGCCGGTGCGTTCCAGCAGTGAGACGGCGATGAAGATGCCGAGGCCGAGCCCGCTGGCGCCACTTTCCTCGAACGGTACGCCGGCAGCAGGCCGCCGGGTCGTCACATAGGGCTCGCCCAGGCGTTCGCGGATCTGGGAAGGAAATCCCGGTCCGTCATCCTCGATCCGGATCACCAGAAAACGATCATTCCAGCGAGCATGGAGTGCGATCCGGCTTTCGGCGAAGCTGATTGCGTTCTCGATGAAGTTGTTGAGTGCATGAAGGATTTCTGGGCGTCGGGCGATGCGCGGCTGTTCGCCGGGGCGCCCGTCCAAGCCCGCTGGCCCTGCCGAATCGCGTTTCCGGTCGGCAGATTCGCCGCCTTTCACCTTCCCGGTATCGATATGGGGGCGACAGGTGATCGAGATCTCGACGCCGGCGCGTTCCTCATGCGGTCGGACCGCTTCGCGCAACAGCGCTTCGACCGGTTGAACATCAAAGGGGTGATGGTCGCTCTCCAGCTCGCGGGAACGCAGCCGTTCGAGAATGCAGCGGCAGCGCTGGACCTGGTCCATCACCAGTTCGAGATCTTCGCGCCAGGGGCTGTCGTCCGGGATATCGCTCAGCAGGTCTTTCAAGGTCAGCACGATGGTGCCGAGCGGGGTGCCGAGTTCATGGGCGGTGGCGGCGGCAAGCGCGCCAAGGTCGGCCAGCCGCTGCTCCTTCTCCAGCGCCTCGCGGGTGGCATGAAGTGCGTGCGAACGCTGGCGGGCTTCGGCGGTCACCCGACTTGCATAGAGGGTGAGAAAGACCATCGTCGTTGCAAGGGCGACCCACAGGCCGACGAGATAGAGATCGTCCAATTGCGGGGGTGTCTCACCCGCCGGCCAGGGAAGCGGACGGGAATCCAGAGTGATCGCCAGCGACAGCACGAGGGCGAGCGCCAGCAGCATCAGGGTCGTTCGTCGCGCCAATACCGTCGCCGAGACCGTCACCGGGACCATCATCAGCATCGAGAAGGGGTTGCAGATGCCGCCGGTCAGATACAGCAGCAAGCTGAGCTGGGCGAGATCGAAGGCGAGCTGAAAGGCCGCCTCCTGCTGTGTCAATGTCCGCTGGCCGGCATAACGGAAGCTCAGATAGCCGTTGAGGACGGCGGACACCATGATGGTCGCCAGCACCTCGAAGAGCGGCATCGACGCCCTGAGCCAGCCCGCGACGGCCAGCACCGCCAGGGCCTGGCCGAGAATCGCAAGCCAGCGCAGACCGACGAGAGTCTGCAGGCGGACACGCGAATCCCTGTTCCCCGCCATTGCATTCCCACCGTCCGCCGGCGGCGCGTATGTCATTCCGCTTCGAAGAACGGAAGGCCAAAGGGCATCCGAATCGCTCAGATGGCGACGGTTCATCTTCGTCCCCTTGATTCCTGTCAATGACAGGACGGCCCACCGCTCAGCCCCGATCACGGTCAGCCGTCAGGTCAGCCCGCGCGGGTCAGAAGGCGTTCGAAATTGCGCAGCCGCATGGCCCGCGCGATGTCGGCGGCCGTCTGTCCCTGATAGTCGGTGACAGCCGGATCGGCGCCGATCTCCAGCAGCACCCGCAGTGCCCGGACCTTGCGGGTGCGCACCGCCTTCATCAGGGCGGTCTCGCCGGAACGGTCGGCCGCATCCGGATCGGCGCCATGGCGGGTCAGCAGCCGGATCGCCTCGATATTGTCCTGGCGGGCGAAGATCATCAGCGGCGTCTCGCCGGTAATCCGGTCGGCGGCATTGGGATTGGCACCGGAAGCCAGCAGAAAGCGGGCCATTTCCAGATCATTATTCTGCGCGGCGATGGCCAGCACCGGGGTGCCGTCACCGGTTCGTGCCGTCGCGCAATTGCACTTCAGCATTTCCTCGCGCGCTTTCTTCAGGTCACCGTCCTTGACGGCCTTGATAAGCTCGAAGGCTGCCGAAAACTGCGCTCTGGCGGGCTGATGTTCGAAGCAGGCGAAGAACAGAAGCGAAGCGACGGCGAGGACGGCGTATCGCGCAATCCGGTGCAGTGATGACGTAAGTTGCGGCATGCGGATGATCATTCCTCCTCGTTCAATGGCATTCGGTTCAGGTTCGGCCGGCGCGGTGCGGCGCCCGGCGGGCATCGCTCCCCCCGTGCCTTCCCGTGCCTTATAGCCGAGCGGAAAAGGGTTGAAAACTGCCAGAGTCTTCGCCTTCGCCAAGCGTACCTTGGTCCGTTGTTGCGATTCCATATGAAAGGGGGTGTCCTGGGATGATGAAACCCGACGGCGGGGGCAGGTCGGCGCGCCCCGTCGGGCCCGGACGGTGCGCTGACCAAGGAGGGGTGGTACGGCTGCCGTCGAGACGAGGGGCTCATCGGACGCGGGGCTGGCGGTGATGCCGTCCTTGTTCTATAGCCGGCGAAAGGAAAGGGGGCGGACATCGCCTCCCTGACATCCCGCCGTTCCGCCATCGCCTTGCGAGGGAGCGCAAGCATGCCGCACCGCATCCGTCTTCTCGTCGTTGTGCTCGCCGTTCTCCTTGTCGCCGGGCTGGGCGTGATCGGCTGGATGATCACCCATCGCTCGGCGGGGCAGGGCGGCGCTGATGCGCTCAGAGGTGCGCATGGGGCGGCCTTTGTGCCGTTCAGCGTCTCCTTCTCGCTTCGGGATGCTGAAGGGCGGCAGCGCACGCTCGATGATTTCGCGTCGCCCTGGCGGCTGATCTATTTCGGCTACAGCTACTGTCCGGATGTCTGCCCGACGGAGCTGGCGAAGATGGCGCGCGCCCTTTCCCTCTTTGAACAGCAGGCAGGCAAGCAGGCACGCCGGGCCGTTGTCCCGATCTTCATCACCATTGATCCCGAGCGCGACTCGCCGGCACGGCTTGCCGAATATCTTGCCGGCTTCGGAGCGGACTTCGTCGGCCTGACCGGCAGCCAGACCGAGATCGCGGCTGCCGCCCGCAGCTTCGGAGTTCACTATGCGCGCTCATCCGAGGGGGATGCGGATCCCGACGCCTATCTGATGGAACACAGCTCGCTGATCTTCCTTGTCGATGCGCGCGGTCGGGTCGTCGATCTCTTCACCACCCGCGAGACGCCGGCGACGATCGCGACACGGCTGCGTCATCACGTCAGCGGGGATCGTGGCACGGACGTGCGCGATGG
>RFIU01000188.1 GCA_003695555.1 Alphaproteobacteria bacterium | reverse complement strand
ATCGAGCGACGATCCGCACAGCCGGTTGACCGTCACTCCCGGCACATCCACCGGCAGGCCAGCGATGAGCCCGGCCATGCGGGCGACATTGCGATTGTCCTCGCCCGCCTGATTGGCACAGCCGAAGATGACGTCATCGAGCCGCGCCCAGTCGATGTCGGAATGGCGCTCGACGAGGGTACGGATCGGCAGCGCCGCGAGATCGTCGGAGCGCACCTTTGCCAGTGCACCGGCGAAACGGCCGATGGGGCTTCGGATTCCGTCAATGAGATAAGCCTCGCTCAATACTCGCTCTCCCTTCTCTCCTCTTCACCCGCCAGCGTGTCGCTTGCCTTCTCCCTCAGGCATTGGTGGCGCCGGCACGGGCGTTCATCGTCAGCAGTTCATACTCTGCACAAGCCTCGTTTTCGTCATCCAGGACCCGCACATGCCAGCGCACCTCGCCATATTCGTCGTTGCGCGGCGTCTTGTCCTTGACGGTCAGCTCCACATGGATCGGGGTGCCCGGATAGACCGGCTTCATGAAGCGCAGCCGGTCTAGCCCGGTGTTGGCGAGAACGGGGCCGGGGTTCGGCTCGACGAACAGACCGGCGGCAAAGGACAGCAGCAGATAGCCATGCGCCACCCGTCCGTCGAAGAACGGGTTCGCCTTCGCCGCATCCTCGTCCATGTGGGCATAGAATGTGTCGCCGGTGAATTCGGCGAAGTGCTCGATGTCGGCAAGGCTCACCTCACGTTCCGGCGACACGAAGGTTTCGCCGATCTCAAGCGTGTCGAAGTCGCGGGTAAACGGATGCGGCCGATCGGTGATCGTCTTCGCACCCGGCACCCAGCGATCGGTGATCGCGGTGAGGATGTCGGGACTCGCCTGCACCGCGGTACGCTGCATGTAATGGAAGACACCGCGCACGCCGCCGAGTTCCTCGCCGCCGCCGGCATGTCCCGGCCCGCCATGGACGAGATGGGGCAGCGGTGAACCGTGACCGGTGCCTTCCTTCGCGCTGTCGCGGTTCATGATATAGAGCCGGCCGTTGAAGGCGGCGGTGCGTGCGACCATCTCGGCCGCCACCTCGCCGGAATGCGTGAACAGCGAACTGACCAGCGATCCGCCGCCGCGATTGACGAGGGCGGCGGCCTCTTCAAGGTCGCCATAGGCAATCAGGGTCGAAACCGGCCCGAAGGCTTCCGTGTCGTGGACCCGCCGGGCAGCGAAGCCGTCGGCGCACTGCATCAGCACCGGCCCCATGAAAGCGCCGCGCTCTGGGTCGGCGTCGATCACCTCGACATGATCAGGGTCGCCGAAGACGATCGGGTTCTCGTCGGACAGGGTGCGGACATGCTCGCGCACCTCGTCGCGCTGTCGGCATCCGACGAGCGCACCCATCGTCACCTTTTCGTTCTCGGGATTTCCGACCACCACCTTCGCCAGTCGCGCGATCAGCGCTTCGCGCACCGCATCCAGATGGGCGGCCGGCACCAGGGCGCGGCGGATGGCGGTGCACTTCTGGCCCGCCTTGACGGTCATCTCGCGCGCGACTTCCTTGATGAAGAGATCGAATTCCGGCGTCCCGGGCGTCGCATCGGGGCCGAGCACCGCGGCATTGAGCGAATCGGTCTCGGCGGTAAAACGCACGCCGCGCTCGATGAGGCCGGTATGATGGCGCAGATGGTCGGCGGTCGCCGCCGAACCGGTAAAGGCGACGACGTCCTGGCATCCCAGACGATCAAGCAGGTCGCCAGCACCGCCGGCGACGAACTGCACGGCGCCTTCCGGCAGCAGATCGCTTTCGATGATCAGCTCGAACAGGCGATGGGCCAGAAAGGCGGTCGGGGTCGCCGGCTTGATGATCGCCGGCATGCCGGCGATCAGCGTCGGAGCGAGCTTTTCCAGCATCCCCCAGCAGGGAAAGTTGAAGGCATTGATATGCACGGCCACGCCCTGAAGCGGGGTCCAGACATGCTGTCCGAGAAAGGTGCCGTGGCGCGAGATCCGCTCGATCTCGCCATCGAGCGCAACATGCTTGTCGGGCAGTTCGCGCCGCCCCTTCGAGGCATAGACGAACAGCGTCTGAATGCCGCCGTCGATGTCGATCCAGCCGTCCCTGGTGGTGGCGCCGGTGGCGGGGTTGAGGGCGTAGAGCTCACCCTTGCGTTCATTGAGGAACAGCGCCAGCGCCTTCACCATCCGGGCGCGCTCATGAAAGGTCATGGCGCGAAGGTGCGGTCCGCCCTTCTCGACCGCGTGGGCGATGGCGACGCCGAAATCGACGCCGGCCGCCGAGCAGACGGCGATCTCCTCGCCGGTCACGGCATGCCGCATGACCCGCCGGCCGCCTTCCGCCGGCGGCGTCCAGACGCCCGCGATGAAATTCCCGATCTCCTTCATCAACGCCTCTCCCCTTCGCGTCTCTGTTCGTGCTGCTTTCGCCCGAACGACCCCATCACTCCCGCTTTCGCAATCGCATGAGGTGGTCGATCCAGCGGGAAAATCCGTCACGGACGAATCGTCTCGACGTTCCCTTGCGCCAGTTTATAAGCGCCTTACCTGCCACGTGGCAATAATTTTATATCACACTTAAAATGTTTTTTCGTCCGATTCTGTATCATGTAACCGTGTGCTGAAAACTTCGATCTCTCCTGCAGCGTGCGAAGAAGGTGGATCATCAAAGAGGGAAAAATTACACTATCTGCTTGTTCTAACAATATTTATATTCGCTTCCGGCAAAGCGGGGGGCAAGTCGGCCCGATGTGTCCTCATGGTACGAAATCCTTGTATCGGATTGACCGCCTGAATGATGATCGGCTATCGCCAAAGGGATGGAGAGTCCGAACCGATCGGAAGATGGCCGCCACCTCCGTTCAGCGGCATCGTCAACGGGGAGACGACGGGAATGAACGAAACGAATTCGCCGGCCGAGGCCGCACCGGTTCTGCTGCGATGGGACGATGAAGTCGCGGACCTTGCCATCATCACTCTGAACCGGCCCGAGCGGCTCAATGCCTTCACGGTCGCGATGCACGAGCGGCTGGCGGGCGTGCTTGACGAGATCGAAGCAAGGCCGGCGCGCGCGCTGCTGCTGACCGGGGCCGGACGCGGGTTCTGTGCCGGACAGGATCTCTCGGACCGGGCGGTCGCCCCCGGCGATGCGCCGATCGATCTCGGCGAATCGCTCGAAAAACGCTACAATCCGCTGATTTTGCGGCTGGCCGGATTGCCGATGCCGGTGATCTGCGCGGTTAACGGGGTGGCCGCCGGGGCCGGCGCCAATATCGCACTGGCCTGCGACATCGTCCTGGCGGCACGCTCGGCGAAGTTCATCGAACCGTTCTGCAATCTCGGCCTCGTTCCCGATTCGGGCGGCACATGGGTGCTGCCGCGCCTCGTCGGTCTGGCGCGCGCGCTCGGCATGGCGCTGACCGGCGAACCGATCCCGGCTGAAACCGCCGAAGCATGGGGCATGATCTGGAAGGCGATCGACGATGAGTCGCTGGGTGAGGAAGCACTTTCGCTCGCCCGCCGGCTTGCCACCGGACCGACCGCAGGGCTCGCAAAGACCCGCTGGGCGATGCGTACCGGACTGGAACGCACGCTCGAAGAACAGCTCGAGGTCGAGCGCAATCTTCAGCGAGAAGCGGGCTTTTCGGAAGACTATCGCGAAGGAGTGGCCGCCTTCATGGAAAAACGCCCGCCGGTCTTCAAGGGGCGCTAGATTCGCACCGGGATGCGGCCCGCAGCTGCTTGATGAAGCCGACAAGGGGGATTGTCTGGAAATGGACGCACGACCCGACCTCGCCGCCGGACAGGTCATCCGCGATGCGCTTCGGGCAAGGGATGGCAACGACACCGCCCCCGACTGGCGCGCCGCCACCATGCGTTTGTGCGAAGCGGTCGCGCCGCGTGCCAAGGCGCTGATCGCCACCATCTTCGGTGATGCGCTGCTGCCGATGGGCGGCGGCATCTGGCTGAAGGATCTCATCCGGCTGACCGCACCTTTCGGTCTGTCGGATCGGCTGGTGCGCACCGCGGTCTACCGTCTGCGGCAGGAAAACTGGCTGCTGGCCGAACGGAAGGGACGCGAAAGTTTCTATCGGCTGAGCGAATCGGGCATGCGCTCCTTCGTGCATGCCTCCGAGCGCATCTATCATCTGCCCGACACGCACTGGGACGGCCGCTGGACGCTTGCGATCATCGACAGATCATTGCCGCGCGAACGTCGCGAACGATTGGTGCGCGAAGCTGGCTGGGCCGGCTTCGCCACCATCGGGCCGCAGGTGCTCGCGCATCCGAGCGCCGGACAGGCCGGCGCGCTGCGGGCCGCCATCGGAGACGCACAAGCCAAGGACGCCGTCGTCATCCTTGAGGGACGCGACATCTCGGCGCTGATGCCCGAGCGAATCGGCGAAATCGCCTCGCGATTCTGGTCGCTGGACGAACTCGCCGTACAATACGAGGCCTTCCATGCCCGTTTCCTTCCCTTACAGGAAGCGCTGGGTGAAGACGGCGATCCCGACGGCGAGACCGCCTTCATGCTGCGGACCCTGCTGATCCACGACTATCGCCGCATCCTGCTGAAAGATCCGGCACTCCCGCTCGCCCTGCTGCCGCATGACTGGCCGGGACGACGGGCGGCGCTGACGACCCGCGACATCTACTGCCGTCTCGCCGCCGGCTCGCAGACTTTTCTGATGAAGCGCATCGACCTCACGCGCCTGCGCTCGTCACCGGACGCCTCCTTCCGACAGCGCTTCGGCGGGCTCTAGCCGGGAATTTCGAGGAATTTGCTGAGGATCGCATTTGCTCCCACCGCATGATTCGCGAAAAAATCCCGACCACTGCAACTCACCAATTGTTTCTGTTTGTTTTCTGTGGCAGAATAAATAAGGT
>RFIU01000187.1 GCA_003695555.1 Alphaproteobacteria bacterium | reverse complement strand
TTCCCGAGCCCGACCGCGCTGCCGACCGCGGCAAGGATGAAGGCGGCTCTGGACGACCAGTTTTCGTGCGGATTCTGCTGAACGACGGCCATGGGATATCTTCCTCCTCCCGATGGGCCCCGCCCCGGGCGATACACCCGGCGGGTTGCTCCCCTTGATCTGCATGGCGAACGGGCAGGCGGTATTCTTCTGTCGGATTTCCGCCCGCCTTCGCGCTTAGCGCAGGCGCAGGCTTAATGGCAAGGCCGGCGCGTCTCGGGCGATGCGGTGGCCGGTACGGACGTCTGCATGATATCGAGAAGAAACCTGCGAGTGAGCAGGCGGCGATGGTGGGCGCGGCAAGATTCGAACTTGCGACCCCTGCGGTGTGAACACAGTGCTCTACCCCTGAGCTACGCGCCCCAGGCCGCTCGATCCGGGTGTCAAGGAGGGGGCTCATGCCCATCCCGGCGCGGGAAGCGCTTATAGCCGCTGGCCCTCTTGCGATGCAACGGATTTTTTGGGATGGAGGCGACCACCGCACCTGCCCCGGCGGGCAGGGGTGCAAGAGCAGGAGAAGGTGCCCTGGGCTTTACCGTGACACTGCTGGCGATGGTGCTGACGGGTGCCGCCATCCTGCTGGTCTGGTGGGGCATGCGCCGGCCTTGGCGGCCGGGGCGCGTGCCCTTCGTTCCGTTGGAATTGGTCCAGTTCCTGCTCGTCGTCCTGCTGCTGATGTTCGCAGGGCATCTGGTGACGCTGCTTTCGGGGCGACCGTTTCTCGGCCGTCTCGGCTGAGCACCGCGGCGATCCGCTAGCGGCGAGCGACTTCCTTCGGATGGTGAAAGGCGCGATGCTCGAACAGCTTGAGGCCGAAGTTCCGATAGAGAATGGCCGACACCAGCCAAGGGAAGATGCGGCGTTTGCCGTGTCGCCCGCGCACCAGATAGAAACCGTCGGGATGACGATAGATGTCGGGCAGTATCTCGCGTGAGGCCTGCATCAGCTCGTCCTTGATCTCGCTGTCGAGAGGAGGCAGCGGCTTGGCGCGTCGCCAGACGACGAGGAGCGCGCCGCCGATCCCCACCACCACCAGAAGATTGATCGCGGCGCTCACCACTATCACCCAGGCAGGCAGCCGCCGGCCCCTGCCATCATGCCGGGTGGCCGAGGCCGAAGGCTCGCCGGCGCCGACGAAGATGCCCTCGGCCGGCGGGTGGTCGAGGCTGACGATTTCGCCGTCGGCGACATTGAAACCGCCGACCAGCCCGTCGCCACCGATCACCGTAAGCGAGGGTTTCGGCACCCGGCTGACGGTAATGCCATAGATCGGCGTGCTCGGGCATTTCGCTTTGATGACGATGCGGTTCTCGCCGCGCTGCAGGATCTGATAGTCCGAAACCCAGGCGCATTCACGTCCCGCATCGCGGATTGCCTGATGCAGCAGACGGCTGAGCGCCCGGGGATTGCGGGCATTGGTGGCGGCCTGCCAGATGGCGGATGCCGTCAATTCCTTCAATTCCTGGGCAAATGCCGGTAGCGTAATGCTTGCGAGCATCGTCACGAACGCTAAGCTCGGCAGAAAGAAGCGGCCTCGTGCTCTTCTCGACAATCGCAATCCCCCTTTACGACTAGATGGGAAAAGTCTTGACAGACCCGAACGATATCCCATTCGCGGCGGATCGAGAAGCGGCTTTGGCCGAAGCCGGTCTCTCAGCGGCGATTCTGTCGCCCGGGAAGCGTTTCCGGACTTCCTGCAAGCTGATCTGCTGGGCGGGCGATCGGGTTCTTCTGCTCAGGCGCGCCGATGACGGTTGGGAACTGCCCGGTGGACGGGCGCGGCGTCAGGAAGGCCCGCTCGAATGTCTGGCCCGCGAAGTGCAGGAGGAAACCGGTCTTGTTCTCGCGCCCGAGCGTCTCGTCCATGTCTGGCTGCGCCACAAGCCGGACGGGGCACTGCGCTGGACGCTGGTGTTCGACGCACTCGCTCCGGCGGAATGGACGGAACGCCCGGTGGCGGTCATGCCGCCGCATGTCGGTCATGCTTGGATGAGCGCGGATGAGGCGATCGCCGGCATGCGGGTCGCCGGCGATGCCCGGGCGCTGCGCCGTTCGGCCGCACGACGGGGGAGGGCGACATGATCCTGCGCGAGCTTGGCGATGGTGTTCAGGTCGCCGGTCAGATCCGGGCGGAGGATGTGTCGCGACTTGCCGAAGAAGGGGTGCGCTGTCTGGTCTGCAATCGTCCCGACGACGAGGAACCGGGACAGCCGCCGGCAGCCGGAATCCGTACCGCGGCCGAACGGGCGGGCATCGCATTCGTCCATCTGCCGGTTGCCGGCCTGCCCGACCTTGCCACCGCGCGCCGCGTGCATTCGGTGATCCGTGGTGCCACCGGCCCGACGCTCGCCTACTGCCGGACAGGCACGCGATCGACGATGCTCTGGGCGCTCGGTGTGGTCGATGCCGGCGAGATGACGATCCGCGAAGTGCTGCACCGCGCTGCCGTGGCCGGCTACGACCTGCGCGCGTTGCTGCCGCAGCTGCTCATCGCTGCATCCGGGGCGGATCGGCGGACGGGTGGCGGATCCGAAGGGGAAACGGGGTGAACGACCTGCTCTCGCCGCTTTCCTCTCTGCTGCTGATCCTCGGTCCCGCGCTGGCGGTGGCGGCAAGCCTTCACATCCTGCTGACCAAGGACAAGGACGATGTGCGTGCGGCGATCGGCTGGCTTGGTGTTGTCTGGCTGTTTCCGTTCGGCGGGGTGCTGCTCTATCTCGTCTTCGGAATCAATCGCGTGCGACGCCGGGCACGACAGGTGCGCGGCCGCGCCCACGGCGTGGCGGCTGAACTTGCCGCGACACGGCGAGAGGATTCGATCGCACGATCCCTCGATGCGATCGCACCGCATCTGGTGGGACTGGCCCGTCTCGGCCACCATCTTAGCGGCGAATCGCTGATGGCGGTGGACGATCTGGTGCCGCTGGCCGAAGGGGAGGCCGCCTATCCGGCAATGCTGCGCGCGATCGACGAAGCACGGCACGATATTCGTCTTGCCACCTATATCTTCGACTGGGACGCGATCGGCACGGCCTTCGCCGAGCGGCTGTTGGCCGCGCGCGGCCGGGGGGTCGATGTCCGGATTCTGGTGGATGCCGTCGGCAGCATCGGTGTCGCGCGTCGCCTGCGCCGGCTCGGCCTCGATGCC
>RFIU01000186.1 GCA_003695555.1 Alphaproteobacteria bacterium | reverse complement strand
TCTGCTGGTCGAGGCGGAAGATGTCGGCGCGCGCCTTCTGGTGATAGCCCGCAAGGGGGATCTGCGGTTGCGGCCGGCATCCGGCGAAGGGAAACTTGCTGCCGATGCGCGGGTGACGGGGCCCCTGACGGCGCTGCTCAATGTCGCGACGGGAGCCGTTGACGGGGATGCCCTGTTCTTTTCCCGCGATCTGATGATTGAGGGGGATACGGCGCTCGTCGTCGCGCTGAGGAATGCCTTCGATGATGCCCATCTCGATCTTGCCGAACTGATCGGCCCGCCCGAACCGCTGCGCCGTCCTCTCGTCCGGCTGACCCGTCGGGCGCGCCGCGATCTCGGCAGTCTGCTCGAGATTCTGGGTGGGTTGGAGGAAATGCTCGGGCCAGAGGGCACAGGCAAGCGGACGCGGAAAGTGCGATGAGTCTGAATGACATGCCGCAGAAGGATCTCGAGATCGTCTGTCCCGCCGGCACGCCGGCCGCCTTTGCGGCGGCGGTCGAGGCGGGAGCGGATGCCGTCTATGCCGGCTTTCGTGACGAAACCAATGCCCGCAACTTTCCCGGCCTCAATTTTGATCGCGATGAGATGGCCGATGCGATTCATCTCGCACACAGCCGGGGCGTCCGCGTCTTCATCGCGATCAACACCTATCCGCGCGCCGGGGACCCCGCGCCTTGGCACCGCGCGATCGACGATGCGTCGCGGCTCAAGGCGGATGCGGTGATCCTAGCAGATATCGGACTGGTCGAATATGCGGCGCTGCACCATCCGGATCTGCGTCGGCACCTGTCGGTTCAGGCTTCGGCGGCGAATTCGGCGGCGATCCGCTATCTGTCGCGCGAGTTCGGTATCCGACGAGTGGTCCTGCCGCGGGTACTTACCCTTCCGCAGATCACCGCCCTCAATCACGCGATCGAGGTCGAAACCGAAGTCTTCGCCTTCGGTGGTCTGTGCGTGATGGCGGAAGGGCGTTGTGCGCTTTCTTCCTGGGTCACCGGCAGATCGCCGAACATGAATGGCGTCTGTTCACCGGCCGAGCATGTCCGCTACGAGCGCGATGGCGATATCCTCGTCTCGAAACTGAACGGTCTGACCGTCAACCGCTTCGCCCCTGATGAGCCGGCCGCCTATCCGACATTGTGCAAGGGGCGCTTCCGGGTCTGTGAGAAGGACCGTTATCTGTTCGAAGAACCGGCGAGTCTCGACGCACGGGCGATCCTCGGCGAGTTCCGTGCCGCCGGGGTGCGCGCCGTCAAGATCGAGGGGCGTCAGCGCGGCCGCGCCTACATCGCCCGCGTTATTCGCGCCTTCCGCGAGGCGATCGATGCGTTGCATGCCGGCCGGCCGCTGCCGCCCTCGGAACTCGAAGATCTGCGTGAAGGGGGGGAAGGAACGACAGGTGCCTATCGAAAGGAATGGCGATGAGCAGGGGAAGGGGCGAGACGAGCGTACCGACGGCAGCATCACGCGGTGAGCAGCGTGCGCGTATTTCCATGGGTCCGGTTCTGTTCAACTGGGATGCCGAAGTCCTGCGTGATTTCTATTTCCGTCTGGCCGACGAGGAGGCGGTCAATATCGTCTATCTCGGCGAGGTCGTCTGTCCGAAGCGCATTCCTTTTTCCCGCGAGGTGCTTGCCGAGGCGGCAGAACGACTGCAAGAGGCCGGCAAGGAGGTGGTCTTTTCCACCCTTGCCCTGGTCATGGACGAGCGCGACCTCGGCCACGTCCGGGCGGTCAGCGAGGCGCAAGGGATACTGGTCGAGGCGAACGATCTTTCGGCGGTCGAATATCTGCGCGGCCGGCGCTTTATCGTCGGACCGTTCCTCAATGTCTATCATGAGGCGACATTGTCGCGCTTCATGCGAGACGGAGCGGTGCGGCTGTGCCTTGCCCCCGAGCTCGACCGGCCCCGCATCGCCGCCCTGTCGATGGTCGAGGGAGTCGAGTTCGAGATTCAGGTCTTCGGCCGTCTTCCGCTGGCCCTTTCGGCGCGCTGCTACCATGCCCGGGCCTATGACCTGCACAAGGACAATTGCCAGTTCGTCTGCGGCCGCGATCCTGATGGCATGGAAGTCACTACGCTGGCCGGCGAATCCTTCGTGTGTGTCAATGGCATTCAGACGATGAGCACCGGCTATAACGAGCTTGCAAGCGCCGCCCACGAATTGCGTGAGATGGGGGTCGGGATTTTCCGCCTTTCGCCCCAGCGGTGCGACATGATCGCGATCGCGCGGGCGTGGCGTGACCTGCTCGACGGCCGCATCGATGCCGGCGAATGCCGTGCCAGATTGAAGAAGATCGTGCCCGGCCGGCGCTTTACCAACGGTTTCTTCTATGGAAAGCCGGGCATGACGGATATCGGCGAGCATCAGGGCTGCGCCTAGCTTCTATTCGGGAGAAAGGGTATACCCGAAGGGGATCAGACCATCCCGAAATGACGGAAGGCGGCAAATATGGCATCGCGTTTTGCCGGAGGGAAGGCAACCATACGCTGCTTTCCCCGGCGGTTGCGTGCTCGCCTTGCGGGTGTCGCCGCCAATTCCTTGCGGTGAGTTATCCGGTAGGTTTTGGTCCTGGTCGTTCAATCGGGTTTTTTTCCTGACCTATTCCACCATTTCCCGAGAGCTTGTGTTTGTGCTGCCTTTCTCTTCGCGCTTTGTCGAAACGGATAAGCGGCGGCCGCCCTACAGAGCCCTGATCCGGACATAGGAGCCAGGCGCATCTTCGATCGGCGGAAAGTCTCTGGACCCAGGCTCGCGCGCCGGCACCTGACCACCGGCATGCTTCTTCAACCATGAGAACCAGTCCGGCCACCAGGATCCGGTGTGCTCGACCGCGCCTTCCAGGAAGCGTGCGAAGTCCTGCGGCAGCCGGCCGCGCCGGGTACGGTAGCCGTACTTGTTCGCGCTCGGCGGGTTGACGACTCCGGCGATATGACCGGAACCGGCAAGCACGAAGCGTTTCGGTCCAGAAAGAATCCGGGTCATCCGATACACCGATTGCGGTGGTGCGATATGGTCTTCGCTGCCTGCCTGGATATAGGCGCTCGTGCGGATGCGGGAGAGGTCGATCGGCGTACCGGCGATCGTCAAGGCACCGGGCTGCACCAGCTCGTTCTTCAGATACATGTGCTCGAGATACTCGCGGTGAAGACGGGCCGGCAGATTGGTGCTGTCGGAATTCCAGTAGAGCAGGTCGAAGGGCATCGGTTCGCGCCCGAGCAGATAATTGTTCACCACGAAGGACCAGATCAGGTCATTGGCGCGCAGCATGTTGAAGGTGGTGAACATCGCCTCGGCGTCGAGATAGCCCTTCTCCTCCATCCGCCTGGTCAGCGATTCAAGCTGTTCTTCGTCAACGAATAGCGACAGTTCGCCGGCCTTGGAGAAATCGACCTGTGCGGTAAAGAAGGTGGCGCTCGCAACCTCTTCGGCGCGCTCATTGGCTTCCAGCCAGGCAAGGGTGGCGGCGAGCAGCGTACCGGCGACACAATAGCCGATCAGGTTCACCTGTTTCTCACCGGTGATCTCGCGCACCACCCGAAGTGCCTCAAGCTGGCCTTGCGCCAGATAGTCGTCGAGGCCCTTGTCGCGGTAGCGCTCGTCGGGATTGACCCAAGAGACGATGAAGACGGTCAGCCCCTGCTCGACACACCATTTCACAAAGGATTTTTCCGGCGTGAGGTCGAGGATATAGTATTTGTTGATCCAGGGCGGATAGATGAGCAAGGGCCGGGCGAAGACTGTGTCGGTGGCCGGTGCGTACTGGATCAGCTCGAAGAGTTCGTTGCGATAGACCACCTTGCCGGGGGTCGCCGCGATGTTCTCGCCGAGGCTGAAGGCGCGCTCGTCGGTCATCCGGTGGATCAGCCGGCCACCACCGCGTTCAAGATCGGCGAGCAGATTCTTCAGTCCTTTCAGGAAATTTTCGCCACCCGTCTTTACCGTCTCCTCAAGTACTTCCGGATTGGTGAAGGGCGAGTTGCTCGGGCTCATCGCGTCCAGCCACTGGCGCACGAAGAAGCGGGCACGTTCCCGTTCGTGCTCGTCGAGTCCCTCGATCTCGTCGATCGTCTGTTCCCATGCCCGAGTGGTCAACAGATAGGACTGCTTGAGAAAATCGAAAAGCGGCTGTTGCGACCATGCCGGGTGCCGGAAGCGGCGGTCACCCCTCGGCGGTGCGACGACGGGTGCAACCTCTTCACCGGCCATGCGTTTGATGGTGCGCCCCCATAATTCCGCATAGTCCTGCCAGAACTTCGTCTGGGCATGGGCAAGTGCTGCCGGATCGGAGAGAAAACGGGCGCCGAGCTCACCGAAAAGCGGCCCAAGGTGGAGGGGATCGGGATCTGCGGATCCTTGCAGCAGATCCGGATTGCGTGCGAGCCATTCCTGGATCAGGGCGCGCCCCTTATCGGCCGTTTCGGCAAGAATTTCGGTCCGCCGCGCCATCTCTTCCGGGTCGAGAACGGGGGCAAGGGGAATGGTATCCTCTTTCCCGTCCTGCTCCTTGTCATGCCCCTTGCTCATCTTTTCCTGCCCCTTGATCCCCCCTCACGGCTTCTTTCGCCTGCCAGCCCATTGGCACGAGGCAGAAGGCACTGCCGCCTGTGGCAACATAGGTGCTGTCAGCCGGGGCTGCAATGCCCATGCCGGGGCTCATGTCGTGCGAATGCAGGTGCCAACGGCGACTTGCAAGATGCGTCCTGCGCGCTATAGTCACCCCGGCCGGACGATCCCGCCGACCGGGGTGACCAGCCGATGATATCGCGGGCCCGACCGACCACAAATCCCAACAGCCATCATTTCAGGGGTCCCAGATGAAAGACGGGAAGACGAGTGTTCTCGACCGCGTTCTCGTGCTCGAGATGGTGCGCGTGACCGAAGCGGCAGCGCTTGCCGCCTCGGAATGGATCGGTCGCGGCAATGAACGCGAAGCGGATGCTGCGGCGGTAGAGGCGATGCGTCGTGCCTTCAATCGCCTGCCGATCTCGGGGCGGGTGGTGATCGGCGAAGGCGAACGTGACGAAGCCCCGATGCTCTATATCGGTGAAGAAGTGGGGCTGGGCGGACAGGAGGTGGATATCGCCCTCGACCCGCTTGAAGGAACGACGCTGACCGCAAAGATGTCACCCAATGCCTTGGCGGTGCTGGCGATCGCCGAACGAGGCAATCTGCTGCATGCGCCGGATGTCTATATGGACAAGATCGCGGTCGGGCCGGGCTATGAACGGGGGATCGTGGGGCTCGACCGCTCGCCGGAAGAAAATGTCGAGGCGCTTGCCGCCGCCAGAGGATGCAGATGCGAAGAGGTGACGGTCTGTGTGCTCGATCGTGTTCGCCACGAAGATCTGATCTCTCGCCTGCGCAAGGTCGGAGCACGGATCGTGCTGATCCCCGATGGAGATATCGCCGGGGTCATCGCGACAACTGATCCTGCCACCCGTATCGACATGTATCTGGGGATCGGCGGAGCTCCCGAAGGCGTGCTGGCGGCGGCGGCTCTCAATTGCGTCGGCGGACAGTTTCAGGGGCGATTGCTGTTCCGCAACGACGAAGAGCGCGATCGGGCGCGGCGCATCGGGATCGAGGATCTCGACCGCCTGTACGAGCTGCAGGACCTTGCCCGTGGCGACACCATCTTCGCCGCCACCGGGGTCACCGACGGTTCGATGCTGCGTGGCGTGCGCCACAACAAGCGGGGGTTCCAGACCCATTCGGTGGTGATGCGCGCATCATCGGGCACGGTTCGCTGGATTGAAACCGAACATCTGCGCAAGCCGGTATGAACAAACCGTCGGCCCGACCCTCGGAAGATGCCCCCCTTCTGTTGGGCGGTGCGCTGTCGTGTTCGGGTCGGCGCTGGGCGATGCGACCGGCCGACGAACGGCTGGTCCAAGGCATGCGACAGGCACATGGCCTTGCCGATGCGCTGGCCCGACTTCTGGTCGCGCGTGGCATATCGATCGAGGAGGCCGCCCGCTGGCTGAATCCTAGCCTGAAGGCGCTGCTGCCCGATCCATATGTCCTGGTCGGCATGGAAGCGGCGGCCGAACGCCTGGCGAGCGCGATTCTCGCCGGCGAACGGATTGCCATCTTCGGCGACTATGATGTGGACGGAGCGACGAGCAGTGCGCTGATGGTGCGCTTCCTTCGCGCTCTCGGTTGCGAACCGCTCATTCATATTCCCGACCGATTGAGCGAAGGCTACGGCCCAAACATACCCGCCATTGATGCGCTGCATGAGCGCGGTGCGAGCCTGATGGTCACCGTCGATTGCGGGACGATGAGCTTCGCGCCGCTGGAACGCGCCGCCGAGATCGGCTTGGACGTCATCGTGCTCGATCATCACAAGGCTGAGCCCGCTCTGCCGCAGGCGGTCGCCATCGTCAATCCGAACCGTCTCGATCAGCCGGCCGGCATGGAATATCTGGCCGCCGTCGGGGTGACCTTTCTGACTCTCGTCGCGGTGCGCCGGCTGCTGCGTGAGCGGGGCTTGTTCGGCGAAGGGGAAACGCTGCGCGAGCCCGATCTGCTGCAATGGCTGGACCTCGTCGCGCTCGGTACCGTTTGTGACATGGTTCCGCTCGTCGGTGTCAACCGCGCTTTCGTCATGCAGGGATTGAAGGTAATGCGCCGGCGCGAAAATGCCGGCTTGCGGGCGCTCGCCGATGTGGCACGCATCGATTCCCCGGTCGATGCCTATCATCTCGGTTTCCTGCTCGGTCCGCGGATCAATGCCGGCGGCAGGGTGGGAGAGGCGGATCTCGGTACACGTCTGCTCTCCGGCCTTGAGGACGAAGCGGAGATCATGACCATCGCCGCACGTCTTGACGAACTCAACCGGGAACGGCGCGAGATCGAGGATTCCGTTCTGGCCGCGGGGCTCGCCGATATCCTTCGCCGACAGGAGGCCGGGGAGGACAGGGCCGTCTGGGTGACCGCCGGCGAGGGCTGGCACGTCGGTGTCGTCGGTATCGTCGCTTCGCGTCTCGTTCAGCGCTTTGGGCGTCCTGCCGTCGTCCTCGGCATCGAGCAGGACGAGAGGGGTGTCGTCATTGCCCGCGGCTCGGCCCGTTCGATTGCCGGGGTGGATATCGGTGCGGCAGTGCTCGAGGCGGTCGAAACCGGCCTGTTGATGAAGGGTGGCGGCCATCCGATGGCTGCCGGAATGTCGCTGGTGCCGGAGAAGATTCCTGAATTTCAGGCTTTCCTCGATGATCTGCTGGGTCAGGCGACGGCGCGCGCGATCGATGCGTCGCGCCTGATGATCGATGCGAGCACCTCCGTCGGTGGCTGCGACCTTGATCTTGTCGCCGAACTCGAAGCGGCGGCACCCTTCGGCATCGGCAATCCGGCGCCTCGTCTTATGGTGCCTTCGGCGCGGATCGTGCGCGCCGATCGAGTCGGCGAACGACACGTCCGCCTGATCCTGGCGGGCGGCGACGGAACGCGCCTGAAGGCGATCGCCTTTCGGGTCGCTGACGAGCCGTTCGGCGAAACCCTGCTTGCCGGACAGGGCGAACGTTTTCATTTTGTCGGCCAGCTCAAGAAGGACGACTGGGGCGCCACCCCACGGCCGCAGCTGATCGTCGAGGATGCCGCTCCCGGACATCTGTCGATAGAACCGGGAAAATAAAGAGAAGGCGACCCGTTTCACAAAGCCGCAGCGAGGGCGAGATTGGGGCTTGACCCTCGCCGGCGGATTTGGCTAGACAGCGCCCCACGCCGCCGCACGGCGGCCGACACGCACGGCCCCTTCGTCTAGCGGTCTAGGACGCCGCCCTTTCACGGCGGAAACACGGGTTCGAGTCCCGTAGGGGTCACCATCGTCTTCTACAGGCTTGGCTCCATTCCCGTGCTGATGACGGTGGCGCAGCCCATGCTCATCCATCAGCCGTCGGCGGGGGCGAGCACGCCATCGCCGGCAGATGCCGCACAGGTGCGCACCATCGCGCCCAAGGCATCGCCTGCGCGACGGCTAGAGGATGGGAGGGGTCGTTCGGGATGAGGGCGGGACTTTAAGCGCTCAGCGGGCCTGCGTCGGCCAGTAGCCGGAAAGAATCCGCTCTCCTTCGTGCCCGCCACGAATCTCATCAAGCACGCGATTGCCGATCCCGGAAAGATTACCGCCGTGCATGCGGTAATAGAAGAGCGGCTCAGGGATATGGCGGCCCATCCAGCCGTTGTCGATGATCCGCCGCCACTTGTGGTGCTTGGTGCCCTTGCGGATCGTCTCGTCATAGGGGGCGGCCTGCTTGACCGCCTCCATCAGGACGAGGGCGGGCTCGGGAATGAAGCTGTAGCGTTCGATCAGCGCCGGATCGAAGGCGGTCGAGCGACCGCGCTCGAGATAGTCGCCATGCTCGGAAACGAGATTGCAGTCGGTATAGACGAAGCCGATGCTGTCGTCTTCTTCTCGGGCCCGGATCAGCTCGCCGACGCAGCGACTGACATAGGATTTCGAGAGGAAATCATCGGCATCCAGAATGATGCAGTAATCGCCCTTCGCCAGTTCCAGACCGCGGTTCATCGCCGCGATCTTGCCGCGGTTCTCGGGCATCGCCACCACTTCGGCCCGCGAGAGTTCATGCGAACGATCGAGAGCCTCGGCAATGCGTTCGAGCGAGTCATCCGAGCTTCCGTCATCGACGATGATCAGTTCGATCGGTCGATAATCCTGTGCGATGACGCTTTCGATCGCATGACCGATGAAACGGCCATAGTTGAAGTTCGGCATGATGACCGTAAGCAGGCGCGGCAAGGTGAGCAGAGTCATGGATGATGGTCCTCGTGCATCCGGGCGACAGGTTCTTGTTGATATCCCCGCCCGCTAACAAACAGATTGTGGGGGTCGAGATCAAGTCTTTCCAGCAGATTGCCGCAGATCTCCTCGCAGATGCGGCGTTCTTGCGGGGTCAGCATCGCGCGTTTGCGCGTGCGATCGTCGGCGAAACGAGTGCGCTCTTCGTCGTCCTTCGCCTTCCATTCCAAGGACGACGAAGAGCGCACTCGTTTCGCCGACGAT
>RFIU01000185.1 GCA_003695555.1 Alphaproteobacteria bacterium | reverse complement strand
TCGAGGCTCGACACCGCCCCGAAGGCCAAAGGAGGAGCGGATGAGGAGATGCCTGCGGGTCCTGCTGGTGGACGATGAGCCGCTGGCACTGGAAGGCCTGAAGCTGCGGCTTGCCGGTACCGAGGATGTCGAGATCGTCGGCTGCGCCAATAATGGCCGGGCGGCGATCCGGGCGGTCGGCGAACATCGCCCGGACGTCATGCTGCTCGATATCCAGATGCCCGGCATCGATGGCCTGGCGGTGGTTCGTGCGCTGATGGGCCGCCCCGACATGCCGCTCGTCATCTTCGTCACCGCATTCGACGAATACGCGATCGAGGCGTTCCGCACCCATGCTCTCGACTATCTGCTGAAACCGGTCGAGGAAGAGCGCCTTGCCGAAGCGCTCGCCCATGCCCGAGAACGCTTGGGTGAACGCCGATCGTCGGAACGCCTGGCCCGCCTTGCCGCGCTGATCGATTCTCTCGACCCCGAGAGCCGCCCGATCGTCGAAGCGCTGCTCGACGATGATGCGCTCGCAGAGGACACCGCCTATCTGCGACGCCTGTCGATCAAGGACCGCGGCCGCATCACCATCGTGGAGGCGCACGAGATCGACTATATCGACGCCGCCGGCGATTATCTGTGCATCCATGTCGGCGACCAGACCCATATCCTGCGCGAGACGATGAAGGCGATGGAGGCGAAGCTCGATCCCCGACGCTTCCAGCGCATCCACCGCTCGGCGATCGTCAATCTCGATCGGGTGCGCGCCATCGAACCGCACGGAAATGGCGAGTGCTTCCTGCTGCTCGACAATGGTCGGCGGCTGAAGGTCAGCCGCAGCTACAAGGCCGTGGCGATGCGTCTCGCGCCATAGGGAGGCAGGCAAGAAGCCGCAAGCCGATCAGGAGACGGCCTTCGCGCCGCTTTCCGGGCGAGAACCGGCTAACGCACGGACCAGAGCAATAACCGCCGGCGAATCCCATTCCGTCGGGCCGACCATGCGGGCCCGTTCGCGCCCTTCAGGGTCGATCAGCAGGGTGGTCGGCAGGCTCGATATGCCGAGCGCACCCATCGCCTCCATCCCCGGATCGGCTAGGGTGACCAGGTGATCGCCGCCCATCTTCGCCAGCGCCGGCGCGGCTTCCTTCACCCCGCCCATGTCGAGAGAGACGAGCAGCACCTCGAAGCCGGAACCGCGGGCGGTCGTCTGCAGACGATCAAGGGTCGGGATCTCCTCAACGCAGGGCGCGCACCAGGTCGCCCAGAAATTGACCAGCCGCCAACGTCCGGTCAGCGCGGCAAGCGGCCGGCCGTTGCCGTCGGCGGTTTCCAGTGTCACCCCGCTCGGCAGCAGACGAGGCGCATCATGCCAGACGAGGCCGGGAACCCGTTCGGCGAGCGTGCGCAGATTCGTCGTGCCCGGCGCCGAGCCCGTGCTTTGCGAATCTTTTCCGGCCTGATAAAGAAAGATCGCAAATCCTGCCGCCAGCGCAAGGACGATGCCGAAAAGGAAAGCCATACGTTGCGACATGATGCACCCTCTGAACGCATGAGTGGAGAATTGAGCGGTGAGCGAGGCTAGCAGAAAGGCGGGGGAAGAAAAAGTACCGGCAAAGGACGAGGCGACCGAAGGTGCAAGGCCTTCGGCCGGACATGATCTGTGGGGCGGGCGCTTTTCGGCGAAGCCTTCGCAGGTGATGGAGCGGATCAATGCCTCGATCGACGCCGATCGACGTTTCGCGCTAGAGGACATCGCCGGTTCGCGCGCCCACTGCCGGATGCTCGTTACGCAAGGGATCATTCCCGAATCCGACGGTGCGCGCATTCTCGAAGGGCTCGAGACGGTCGAAGCCGAGATCCGCGAGGGGCGGATGCGTTTCGACCCGGCGCTTGAAGATATCCACATGCATGTCGAGGCCCGCCTGCACGAGCTCATCGGGCCGGCCGCCGGACGGCTGCATACGGCACGTTCGCGCAATGATCAGGTGGCGACCGACTTCCGCCTCTGGTGCCGGCGTGCCCTGCTCAAGATCGAAGGTGATATCGCCGACCTTCAGCGCGCGCTGCTCACCCGTGCCGAAGAACACGCCGAGACCCTGATGCCTGGCTTCACCCATCTGCAGGTCGCCCAGCCCGTCACCTTCGGGCACCATCTGATGGCCTATTTTGAGATGCTGGCGCGGGACCGCGGCCGGATCGCGGATGCCCGCCGGCGGCTCAACGAGTCTCCGCTGGGCGCGGCGGCACTGGCCGGCACCGCCTTTCCGATCGACCGCGAAGCAACGGCACGCGCGCTCGGCTTCGCGCGACCGATGGCGAATTCGCTCGACGCTGTCTCGGCACGCGATTTCGCGCTTGAGAGCGTCGCCGCCCTGGACATCCTCGCGCTTCACCTCTCGCGCCTGGCCGAGGAGCTGGTCATCTGGTCTTCCCCCGCCTTCGGCTTCGTGCGCATTGACGACACCTTCTCGACCGGTTCCTCGATCATGCCGCAGAAGCGCAATCCGGATGCCGCCGAACTGATCCGGGCAAAACCCGGCACCACGCTCGGCAGTTATGCGCGGCTGCATACCATGCTGAAGGGTCTGCCGCTCGCCTATGCGAAGGACCTGCAGGAAGACAAGCCCCCGGTCTTCGAGGCGGTGGACGCGGTGCGTCTGGGGCTTGCCGCGATGACCGGGATGATCGCGGGGCTGACGGCAAACGAGGAACGCATGGCCGAGATGGCCGGCAGCGGCTTTTCCACCGCCACCGATCTTGCCGACTGGTTGGTCCGTCAACTGGCGATGCCCTTCCGCGAGGCACATCATGTCGTCGGCCGGTTGGTCCGCCATGCCGAAGAGAGCGGCCGGCGGCTCGACGAACTCACCCTCGACGAGATTCGTGCGCAGGTGCCTGAGGCAGACGAGAGCGTCTTCGCGGTGCTCTCTGCGCGCGCCTCGGCCGAAAGCCGGACGAGCTTCGGCGGCACCGCGCCGGCGCAGGTGCGCGAACGCCTGGCGGCGGCTGCCGAACGCCTCGCCGGGCTGGATCGGGCTCTCAAAGAGGAGATCGCCGCAGACCCCATCGGACTGGAGACACCGCCATGAGGAAGAGCCGCCGATCGCTGACGCTCATCAGCGTCCTCGTCTTCACTGCCCTGCTCGCCGCCTGCGGTCGCGCTGCGCCGCCCGCCCGCCCTGCCGGCGCGCCACCCGATCCGCGCCTCGATCCGCCGGAGGGCGAGCCTGCGGGATCCGCGACGATATCTCGGGATGCGACCGGCTGATGGACCATTTCGTCTATCGCGAAGGCCGGCTGCATGCCGAGGAGGTGCCGATCGATACGATCGCCGAGCGCGTCGCAACGCCCGTCTATGTCTATTCGAGTGCGACGCTGGAGCGGCATTTCCGGGTCTTCGACGCCGCCCTCGCGCCGCTCGATCGACTCACCTGCTTTGCCGTCAAGGCCAATGCCAACCGTTCGGTGCTGGCGACCCTCGCCCGGCTCGGCGCCGGCGCCGACGTTGTCAGCGGTGGCGAGCTCGGCCGTGCGCTCGCCGCCGGCATCGCACCCGAACGCATCGTCTTTTCCGGCGTCGGAAAGACGCGCGCCGAAATGGCTCAGGCGATGGAGGCAGGAATCTTTCAGTTCAATGTCGAATCGACCGCCGAGCTCGTCGCCCTAGACGCGGTGGCACGCGCTTTCGGCTCCCCGGCCCCGGTCGCGCTCAGGATCAATCCCGACGTCGAATCCGGCACCCATGAGAAGATCGCCACCGGCCGGCGTGATACCAAGTTTGGAATCCCTTGGGACGAGGCGATGGCGGCCTTTGCGCTGGCCCGTCGCCTGCCGGGCATTGCGGTGCAGGGAGTCGATGTCCATATCGGTTCGCAGCTGACCCGTCTCGAGCCCTTCGCCACCGCTTTCACCCGGGTCGCTGGCCTGGTGCATGAACTGCGTGCAGCCGGCCATGCGATCCGCACCTTGGACCTCGGCGGCGGGCTCGGCATTCCCTATGACCGGGAAGGCGAGGAACCACCGAGCCCGGCCGAATACGGTGCCATGGTCCACAGGCTGGCCGAACCGCTTGACTGCCTGCTGATTACCGAACCCGGACGGCTGATCGCCGGAAATGCGGGGGTGCTGCTCAGCCGTGTCGTGCATGTCAAGGAAGCCGCCGGCCGGCGCTTCATCATCCTGGACGCCGGCATGAACGACCTGCTGCGCCCTGCCCTTTATGGCGCCCGTCATGAGATCGTCCCGGTCGTCGAACCGGTCGCGGATGCGCCACGCACGCCGGCTGACGTCGTCGGGCCGGTCTGCGAAACCGCTGACCGTTTTGCGCGCGATGTTCCGCTGCCGCCGCTGGAAGCGGGGGATCTCGTCGTTCTGCGATCGGCCGGTGCCTATGGGGCGAGCATGGCCTCGACCTACAATGGCCGGGATCTGGTGCCCGAAGTGCTGGTGCGCGGGCGCGAGATGGCGGTCGTGCGTGAGCGCCGCGACTGGCGGCACTTCCTCTCCTTCGAGCCGCCCGCGCCCTGGCTCGACCTCGACAAGAACGCCCCTGAAGGGTCACAATAGATTCCGAGACTGAGGCGAAAGAAGGCGATGACGCCAATGGCACGCCGGGCAAGCGGATGCGATGGGCGTGGTCGGGATGTTCGACATGGATGACAGGCGCAAGAGATCCGGCGATCCGACCGCGACCGATGGACAGCGCGCGCTGATCCGTGCCGCACGCCGGCATGCCGAGCGGCTTCTGCTGCTCGGACGGGTGGTACTGGTGGTCGAAGCGCTGGTGCGCATCCTCTGGCCGGTCGCGGCCCTGGCCACCGGCTATGCGGCACTGGCGCTCTTCGGCATTCTTGCCGCCCTGCCCTCGCCCATCGTCTGGCTTTCCTTCCACGCCATCCTCGCATTTGCGCTCTGGCGGCTGTGGCGTGGCCGCCAACTTCTTCGCCTTCCCGCGCGCGAGCAGGCGGCCCGACGCGTCGAGCGTGCCGCAGGTCTCGCCCACCGACCGATCATGACTCTGTTCGACCGACCGGCGGGCAGCGGCTTCGATCCTGCCCTCTGGCGGGCCCATCTGCTGCGCGCGGCCCGTGACGTTCTGCACGCACCGGCCCGGCGGGTGCGACCGCGCTTTGCGCTGGCCGGCGCAGATCCCCATGGCCTGCGGCAGCTGGTCGTGTTGCTGCTGTTCGCCGGCCTCTGGCTGGCAGGTTCGCATGCCGGCGAGCTGCTGGGCCCCGTCGTGCCGCCGGAATGGCGGCGGGAACCGGCGCGCGTCGCGCTGGAGGCGATGCTGGTGCCGCCCGCCTATACGGGACAACCGGCCCGCGCGCTGCATACCGGTCCGCTTGCCGGCACCCTCGATACCCGGCTTGCCGACCTGCCGGAAGGAACCCGCCTCGTGCTGCGCCTCGTCGGCGGTCACGCAGCGCCGCGCCTGCGGCTTCCCGATGGCCGTCGGTTGCGGCTCGATCGGCAAGCGGCCAGTGTCTTTACGGCGCAGACCAGCCTCGTCCAAGACGGCACCCTGCTGCTCGACCAGGGCCGTCGCCGCCGGTTCGAGATCGCGCTTGAGCTGCGCCGCGACATGGCACCCGAGATCGCCCTGGCCGCGCCGCCGAAGGGCAATGATCAGGGCATTCTGGAAATCAGCGTGCGCGGACGCGACGACTACGGGATTGTCAGCGCCGCCGTACGCCTGTTCGAAAAGGGACGAAAGGATGCGCCCTTTGCGACCCTGCCGCTGCGGTTTTCGGGCGAGGGCGGACGCGACGAGACGATCCGCCATTTCCTGGATCTGGCCGCCGACATCCATGCCGGCGAAGAGGTGGATGCCGACCTCGTCGCAGAAGATGCCGCCGGTCATCGCACGCAAGGCCGGCGCTTTGCCCTGAAGTTGCCCGAACGCCGCTTCCACCATCCGGTGGCGCGCGCCATCGCCCGCCTGCGGCTCAGTCTGTTGCGCCACCACGAACAGGCGCCGATCATCGCCGCCGGCCTTGACGCGCTGGCACGCCGGCCGGGGGACTTCGATCATCGTCTCGATGTCTATTCCGCCCTGCGCGCGGCGGTCTGGCGGCTGCGCTTCATGCACCGTCCAAGAGAGACGATCGGTTCGGCCGCGGCCCTGCTGTGGGAAACCGCGCTGGCGCTCGAAGACGATGGCCTTTCGCTGGCCATGAAGGACCTGCGCGACGCCTTCGAGGCGATGGATTCGGCGCTGGCCGGAGAAGGTGATCCGGCGAAGGCGGCAGCGGCGCTGGAAAAGGCGCTGGCCGGCTTCATGCAGGGCCTGGCGATGCGCCAGCTTCGTGAGACGGCGCAGGTGCCGCTGGCCGATCTTGCCGGCCTGCTCGATACGCAAGGCGCCATGGACGCACGCGACGTGCGGGGCATCGCCGAGGAGATCGCGGCGATGATGCGGGCCGGTCGCAAGGACGAGGCCCGCGCCTTGCTCGCCAAGCTGCGGCGGATGATGGAGCAGGCCGCCGCCCATCCCCTGAATGCCGAGGATCTGCAACGCATGGCGGCGGCGGCACGTGCTGGCCGCTCGCTCAATCGACTGAAGCGCGCACAGGAGGATCTGCGCGACCGAACGGCACGCGGCGCGCTGCTGCAGGGGCTGTTGAAGGATGCCGGCACCAGTCTCGATTTCACTCCCGCAGCAGGCGAGCAGAAGAGCCTTGAAGAGCGTCTGACGAAGATCCTGGAAGCGCTGAAGACAGCAAAGCTGCCACCCCCGCCGGGGCTTGCAGTCGCGCGCAAAGCGATGGGAGATGCACGGCGCACGCTGGAAAGCCGTGCCCCCGCCTCGGCAATCGTCCATCAGGGCGAAGCGATAGAGGGACTGGCCCGAGCGATCGAGGATCTGCGCGGCCGGCAGGGCTCCGGCCTGTCGCTCTCGGGCGCGGTGATGCCGCCGATGAACGATCCCATGGGCCGCCGCGTACCCGGCCTCGGCGTCAAGGACCTCGCCCTGCCGAAGAACGGCGCTCGCGCCGTCGAGCAACTGGTGAACGAAGTCCGGCGTCGACTTTCCGATCCGAACCTGGGCGAGGAAGAGCGCGCCTATCTGAAGAGTCTGCTGACCCCCTATTGACGCGCCACTGACGGCCGGTGGCCGTTCTCCGCGCGGCGCTCGCGGCGCGCACGGCGGGTCTTCGCCCAGGTGACGATCCCGGTCAGGGCAAGCAGGATGAGGCCGATCGCGGCAAGATCTCCCGCCCAGCGACCGAGCCGCCCGAAGATGCGTCCGGTGTGAAGATCGATGAGCAGGCGCGAGAGGCTCACCCCCGCCCCCGAACGGGCCGCAAGGGCGCGCTTGCGTACCATGGTCGGCATTTCCTCATCGGCACGCGACCAGCGCATTCCATTGCCGCGCATCCCTTGCGCCGGGCCGACATCCTGCCAGTCGAGCATCACCGCATCGGCCCGTCTGACCCGCCCCTGTGAAAGGATGAGCAGCCGGCCTTCGCGATCGCGGCCGATACGCGCGATCGGTCCGGGCAGGCTTTCTTCCCCGAGCCGTTCCACAAGACGACCGGCATCATCGAAGAGCAGCAGGGCGTGCGCGCCGGCGACGGCAAAGCCATCCGGCGTTTCGACCGCCCCGACGAGGGAATCGAGCCGGCCCTGCATCTCACGACCCTGCCGATAGAGATGCCCGTCGATCCACACGACCCATCGCCCGTCATCGAGGCGTGCGGCGCGCGGGGGGCGTGCCGGCGGTTCAACATAGAGCGCGGCGATCGGGCCGCCAAGGCGGGTGCGCTGAAGCCGAAGCTCGGCTGCATGATTGAGCAGGATGCCGGTCACCGCGATGATCAGCAGGACGAGCGCCAGCGCCAGGCCGATCCAGCGGTGTACCCGCCGCCAGCCGCGCACGCTGTTGCCGCCCTTCCGGCTGCCGTTTCGCCGCACAGGGACGGCGCGCGAAGCGGGCGGACGGTTCATTTCGGGACCTCTTGCGGACCGTCGCTGCGAGGCATCGAAAGACGATCGAGCAACAGGGCGGTGCGCGCCATGCGGATCATCGCATTGACGGAAAGCGTCGCCCCGGCGATGCCGTCGATCGGGCGGTCGAGCCGACCTTGGGCATCCAGCCCGACGCCTTCGAACTGTCCGCGGAACTGTGGATAGCGGATCTCATAACCGCGGCTTTCGCGATAGACGAGGACGGAGACGCGGACGATCCGCCCCGATTCGACGACAAAGCCGGCAGTGATCGGCTCTTCCTTTCCGATTTCATTCAGAATCCAGACGCTGCGCTCCCCCTTTCGCCAGTAGCGCAGCCGAAGCCCGGCAAGCCGGTGGCCGAGCACCGCTTCCACCTGTTGCTGGATTTCCGGGGTCAGCCACAAGATCGCAGGCGTCGGCGGCGAGCCGTCGAAGGCACCGGTCAGGAAGGACGCCGGCGGCTCGATCACCTCATCGGCGCGCGGAGGCGATCCCGGCAGCAAAAGCGTCATCATCACAACAGCCGCGGCAAGCGCGAAGAGCATGCGCACGGGCAGCCGACCCCGGGTCACCCGGGGCCGGCGGTTCATGTCATCACGGCGTCCGAAGAAGCCTTGCGAGAAGATCGACATCGGCAGTCCGTTCCGCGCCTAGAAGCTGAAGGCGATTCCGACGAGCAGGGAAAAGCTGTCATCGCTCGCCCCTGCATCGAGGAAATTGGTCAAGCCTGCAAGGGTCTGCTGATTAGTCCAAGTATATTCACCGGCAAGCTGCAGCACCCAGCCGGGCACCGGCCGATAACCGAGCCCGAAGGTCGCGCGCGAGATCCGGGCATCGCGCTGACGGAATCCGGCGAGCGTGCCGCCCTCGAAATCAATACCGGTGAGCTGATTATCGAAAAAGACCTGTTCGAAGCGCAGGGTCGGAATGATCTGCGGGTTTTCGAAACCGCGCGCAAGCAGCGTATCGTCAAGCGCCTTCGGCCAGAAGGGACGGCGAATCTCGATCCAGTAGCCGCTCTTGCGCTTCGCCATCACGTTCTTCGAAATCGTGAACTCGATCTCGTGCTTGGCGAAGGCGCCGTCTTCCACCGGCCCTTCCAGCGCCCGTTCCTTCGACAGCGCGCGGCTCGCGAAGGCGGCGGCAACCCGGTCGATATGGTCAAAGCGGGTGGTAACCGCCTCATACTCGACCTCGAAGCCGCCGATCCGGTGCAGGCCGTCAAGAGCGAGCGACCAGACCGTCTCATCACGCCCCAGAAAGCGCGGCACGTAATTGCCGACATAACCTGACAGCGCCACCTCGTGACCGGCGGCGGGTCGCAGCGCGAAACGGCCAGTTAGCGCCAGCGAACCATTGGCGTTCCGATCGAAGGCCCCGCGGGCAGTACCGAACTCGGCCTCGAGCTTGCTTTCCAGTTCGGTTTCGCCGTTGTCCTCCAATGCTGCCTTGAGCTTGGTTTCCAGCTCGAAATCGACCGCCACCCCGTTCACCGCATAGAAGCGATAATCGATGAGCGCCCCGTTGCCGAGCTCGACGACGCCCGAAACCCCGGCGCCGAGCTCCGCCCAGGCCGCCTTGGCCGGCAGCACCGGCACGCCGCGATCGACCAGCGAGCGGCGCGGCAGCTCCCACTGATTGTCGTCATGGTGAATGTTGAAGCGACCGACCGGCACCAGCAGCGCGCCGAAATCGAGATTGAGCCCCCGGTTGATGCGATAGCGCGCCCAGGCCTGTTCGATCGAGATTTCCGAACCATTGGAGCCTTCGATCGCCTGCGCGACGACGAGTTCTCCGGCGCCTGCCTCGACCTCCTTTTCCAGCTCGAGCTGTGTGAAACGCTCGAACTCTAGCTCGAGATAGGTTTCCAGTCGGTCGCCGATCGGCGCGTCAAGGCCGAGGACGAAGCGGCGAAAGGTGAAGCCGGTGTTCTGTCCGGCAGCATCGCTCGCCTCGAAACGCAGCGATCCATAGCCGTGCAGCCGTGCCCCGTGCGTCTTCGAGGATCCGGAAAAGTCGAGGCCGGCGACCGCCCGCTCGACGAGATCGCCGGTCGCGGCCAGGCGCTGTTCCTGATCCGCGACCCGGGTCGCCAGACGGTCGATCCTGGCGGCGAGATGTTCGCGCTCGTCCGTCGTCACCGGCGTGGCTGCCCGTGCGGGAGCGGTTGCCGAAACGGTGCCTCCGGTCGAGGGCGTCGGCGATGCGGCGGCGTCCTTTTGCCTCGTCTGTTTGACCAGACGTTCGAGGTTCTCGATCTTCTTTTGCTGCGCCTGGATGAGCCGCCACATCTCTTCCCGGCTCGGCAGATCGCTGCCCGCAGCAAGGGATTCTCCGGCCGCGCCGGTGAACAGGGCGAGCATGACGGCGGCGCCCGAAAGAAGGCGGGTGCGGCAAGCCCGGGCGCGGCGAATCCGGTCGTGGTGAGCCCGGGATTGGCGGGATGGTCGATCGATGGTCGGCATCTTGCGGTGG
>RFIU01000184.1 GCA_003695555.1 Alphaproteobacteria bacterium | reverse complement strand
GGTCTTGACGAAGCTGCGAACGCCGAGCGTTTCCAGCAGTGATGCGATGATCCGCGCCGTCTCGACGACGCGGGAGAAGGGCACGTCGGGCGCCGGGTCAAGGTCGAAGATCACCCAGTCGGCACGCTTCGGGTGCTCGGCGGTCGAAGCCCATCCATGCAATTCGATGGTACCGATCTGAACCAGCGAGACGAGGCCGGCCGGGACCTTCAGATAGAGATAGGGGCGTGCGATATCGAGCTCGTTCGAAGAATCCGAGCCGCTGGCGACCGGGATCTTGCCGAGACCGGCGGGAATCGTGTCGGAGGTCGGATGGCGCTGGAAGAAGCAGCCGGCATCGATCCCGCGCGGACAGCGGATCAGGCTGACGATCCGTTGCCGGGCAAAGGGCCAGATGTGGGGGGTTAGACGGATCATGGCGCGTGCGAGATCGCCTTTGCGGGTCCCGCTGGTCGGATCAATCAGACGCTCGGGATGGGTGATTTCCGCCAGCAGATCGTCATCTGCATCCGGATCGTCAGACATGTTGACATCCTTTGCGCTCCGGCCGGTAACGGCCGCCCCGGCACCCGACCTTGTCGATGGCGGCGTTGCGCAGCGCCCCCGCGATTGCCGGATTGACTTGCTCGCCCCGGCGAACGCACAAGAGGCGCAAGCAGCGCGCAGCTTGAAGCATAGACCGTGCGCAATGGCGACGAAAGGCGGGAAAAGCAGCCCATGGAGGACATAGCCCTTCACATCGCCCTGCTGGTAGCGGCCGGAATCGGCGCGCAATGGCTTGCCGACCGGCTGAGGATCGCGGCGATTCTGCCGCTGCTGCTGCTCGGTTTTCTCGCCGGACCGGTGTTCGGCTGGCTCGATCCCGATCGGCTGTTCGGCGATCTCTTGTTCGTCGGCGTTTCGCTGGGTGTCGCGATCATTCTCTTCGAGGGCGCGCTGACCTTGCGTTTTGCCGACCTTGCCGGCACCGAACGGCTGGTCGGCCGGCTGATCTTTTTCGGCTTTCCGATCTCCGCTGCTGTATTGGCCATCAGTGCCCATCTGCTGCTCGGTTTTCCGATCGCTCTTGCCGCCCTGTTCGGCGCCATTGCTTCCGTTTCGGGGCCGACGGTGGTCGTGCCGCTGCTGCGCGCCGTCCGGCCCAAGGACCGGCTCGCCCGGGCGCTGCGCTGGGAAGGGATTCTGATCGACCCGATCGGGGCGGTGGCGGCGGTAATTCTGTTCGAGACCCTGCTTGCTTCCCTCGAGGCAGGATCGGGTTCGCCATGGTGGTGGCAGCTGGCCCGTGTCGTCGTGATCGGGACGGTTGCCGGCGGAATAGCCGGCTGGCTGCTCGGCCACCTGCTTCGCCGGCACCTGATTCCCGACTATCTCCATAATGTCGCGACCCTCGCCATCGTCCTGCTCACCTTCGCGCTCGCCAATCGGTTCGCCCATGAATCGGGACTGGTGGCGGTAACGGTCATGGGGATCGTCCTGGCCAATATGCGCGCAGTGCCGCGCGAGGGCATCCTCGACTTCAAGGAAAGCCTCTCGCTGCTGCTGATTTCGCTGCTCTTCATCCTGCTTGCCGCGCGCGTACGGATCGATGACCTCATTGCCCTGGGGCCGGCGGTCTTCGCCCTGCTCGCCGCTCTCTTCCTGCTTGCCCGCCCCCTCGCCGTGCTGGCTTCGACGCTTGGCCTCGATATCGGCTGGCGGGAACGCGTGGTGCTGGCCTGGATCGCCCCGCGCGGCATCGTCGCGGCCGCGATCAGCGCCCTGTTCGGGTTGCGCCTTGAGGTGCTCGGGGTGCCGCAGGCGGGTCTGCTCGCCCCCCTCGTCTTCGCCGTCATCGTCGCCAGTGTCGTCGTCTATTCGCTGACCAGCCGGCCGCTGGCGCGCATCCTCGGCGTCGTCGAACCCGAAGATCATGGCGCCCTCATCGTTGGAGCCAACCCGGTGGCGCTCGCCATCGCCCGGCATCTTCACGAACTCGGCGTCGAGCTGCTGATCGCCGATTCGAACTGGAACCAGATTCGCGCCGCCCGGCTGATGGGATTGCGGACCTTCTTCGGCAATCCGGTGTCCGAACAGGCCGACCGTTCGATCGATCTCGTCGGGCTTGGCATGCTGCTTGCGCTATCGCGCCAGCCGAGTCTGAATGCACTGGCCTGTCTGCGCTACCGCTCGGAATTCGGCAGCCGGCATGTCTTCATGATCCGCCACGAACCCGATGAGGAAGATCGCGAGGCGGAACTGCTGGCCGTGGATGTCCGGGGTCGTCTGCTTTTCGATCCCGCGATGACCTGGGAACGGCTTGCCGATGCGCTCAGCCACGGGGCAACGATCGAGCGAGCACGCATCGAGGATGAAACCACCCTTGACGAGATCACCCGGCGCGCCGGAGGAGAAGCTGGGCTGCTGATTGCCGTCGATCCGGCCGGCAGTATCCACCCGCGTGCCGAAGGATCGTCTTGGCGACCGGCGCGCGGATGGTGGCTGATCTATCTGGAGCGCGCAGCGGCGGACGAGCGCCAGGATGCCTACCCAGGAAGGGATTCCAGCCGACGGGCGAGCGCATCACCCTCCAGCAGGAACTCGAGCGCATCGCCGAGACGGCGTGCCTCATCCAGTACCAGCCGCCAGTAGGCGAGGCGCTCGTCATTGTCGGGCAGCAGCTTGAAGTCGCCACGGTCCGGGATCTTGCCATGGGGCAGACGGGCGACAAAGGACGGCGATGGCGCGAACAGCAGCAGATCGTCGAAATGCGCTGGGTGACTATGGCGGGACACCCAAGGCTTGTCGAACCAGCCGGGAACGAGATCGCCGCGAAAATGCGGGTATAGGAGGATGCCGGGGCCCGTCGTCTCGTCAAGCTCCAGATGCGGCGGCGGGGCGAAATGATAGTCCACCAGACCGCCGTCCCAATAGGTTCCGGCCGGTGCGCCCGGCGGGTCACGGACCGGCTCTAGAACGAAGGGAATCGCACCCGAGGCCATCAGCGCATCAGCCAGCACATCTGGAGCGAGCGGCGCCCGGCGGGTCGTGAACGGTCCCGGGAACTGCAGGGTTTCGACCCTCGGGTCGGCGAACACCACCCGCTCGACGAAATGGCGAATGTGACGGCGCGATAGCGCATTGGCCGCCGCCAGTGCCAGCAGACCGGCGGCGAGCATCGGCCCACCGACACGCCCCAGCGGACCACGCCCGCGCGCTGTCACGATGGCAAGCCGGCGCGACCCGGCGAACATGGCTGCGCGTTCCTCGGCCGTAAAGACCGGATCAAGGATCGACCGGCTGTCAACGGTCACCTTGCGACGATCGTCGCCTGCTTCATAGCGATAGGAAAGATAAGAATCCGCGAAACGGGCAAAGGCCTCAAGCGGATCAGGATGGGCATGACAGGCGAGCCGCCAGGACCCGATCGAGGAACCGATCAGTGTCACCGGTCGTTTGTTCAAAAGAAGCAGGCGACGCGCCACGACTTCGTCGATCCAGCGCAGTACCAGCCACTTCGGACCGCCGGACGCGCCGAGCATGCCGGCGATCATTCCGGGCTTCAGACCGCCCGCTTCGATGATCGAGCGCCGCGCCCGGCAACCTGCCCGGACGAGGAGAGGAAAGTCTGGATCGGAAAGCGGGTCTTGGCGCATGGGGGATGCCGTCGTCATTGGGGCCGAAGATCTCAATGCCCGATCGATGATCCATGATGCAATCCACGTGTTGGGGGAGGATGGCGAAGATGGTGGAAAGCAAGGACGACGGCAGTCGCATCGAGCGCGGGGCAGGCATCGCGGGGGACATGGGGTCGCAAAAGGCGCTGCAAAAGTGTGATGACGAAGAACTGCGGCGACAGCGCGAAGAGATGGTCGCACGGCAGATCGCAGCACGCGACATTCACGATCCACGCGTCCTGTCGGCCATGCGAGCCATTCCCCGTCATCGCTTCGTGCCGCCCGAACGGATCGGCGAGGCATATGCGGATACTGCCCTGCCGATCGGATACGGTCAGACCATCTCTCAGCCCTTCATCGTCGCCGACATGCTGGCCGAGCTCGCGCTCACGGGGGACGAGAAGGTCCTCGAGGTCGGTGCCGGCTCCGGTTATGCCGCCGCTCTGCTCGGCCAACTGGCACGGCAGGTCATCGCGATCGAACGAATCCCGGCACTCGCCGAACGGGCACGCCGGACCCTGGCCGATCTCGGCATCACCAATGTCGAGATCCGCTGCGGCGACGGGACCCGTGGCGCTCCCGAAGACGCCCCCTTCGATGCGATCCTCGTCTCGGCCGGCGGTCGCAAGGTGCCGAAGGCACTGATCGAGCAGCTGGCACCCGGCGGCCGGATGGTCATTCCGATCGGCGATCCGTTCCTCGGTCAGCATCTGACGCGAATCGTCAAAGATGCAAAAACCGGCCGGCTGCATGAAGAGGTGCGCGAAGCCGTGCGCTTCGTCCCGCTCATTGGCGATGACGACGACCTGGCCTGATGCCTCAGGCGCACAGGCTACCCTGACCGGAAAGCTGCCGCCGTGGAAATGCAGGCGCGCATCCCGATGCATGTCCAAGGTTTCTGCAGCGGATGCATGCCCGGCACCATGAATTCCGGAAGAACAATTTTACCAATTCACAACAATTTTCAGGGCAAATTGCCTCTTCAAAGACAAGCCCGATGAAAAACCGGAAGCCTGGCCGTGGTTTCACCGCCCCCCACCAAGCGCTTCGTCGCCTATGCCTTTTGCGTCGGCGATGTTTTCGTCGAACTTGACGAAGGCGGCCGGATCGCCTCGATCGATGGGGCGACGGGATGGCTGGGGCTGGCTGACGGCCGCGACTGGAAGGGGCATCTTTTTGCTGACGTCCTTCATCCCGGCGACCGACCGGTCTTCGACACCAGCCTCACCGCGATCCGCAACGCCAGGCGACTGGGGCCGATCTCACTGCGGCTGAAGAACGGCAAGCGGAACGAAGAGCAGGCGGTCCTCGCCTTTCTCTCGCGAATCGAACGAAACGGGCCGATCCATCTGGTGCTCGCCTCATCAGGGCGCTTTCTCGACTGGGCGCGTTCGGTCGCCCAGGTGACCCCGCCAGACCGCGAGGAATTCATTTCCGGACTTGCCGAACGTCTTGAGGCAGCCCGCAAGAGTGGCGACGTCCAGCTGATGCTGACCCTTCTACAGGTGGCCGATGACAAGGAAAATCCTGAATTTCTCCGACAACTCGCGGCGCTCTCGCTGGGCGGCGAATCGGTCGGGCATCTCGGCGAGGGACGCTACGCCCTGCTTCACGAGGGCGATAGAAAGACCAGTGCCGATCTGCTCACCGAACTGCGTGAAGGCAGCCGGGTTTCCTTCAAAAGCGCCAGCGTACAGCTGGATACGCACTCGCTCGCGGCGCCGGACCGGATGCGCGCCTTCATCTACACGATCCGCCGATTTGCCGATTCGCGCCAGCACTTCGACCTCGATAAACTGAACAGGAATCAGATGGCGGCCTTTGCCGAGGCGGAAGCGCGAATCGGGGAATTCCGGGAAATTCTCTCGAAAAAACGCTTCGACCTCGCCTTCCAGCCGATCGTCGCTCTTTCCGACCGCCACCTTCATCATGTCGAAGCGCTGGCACGTTTCGATCTCGAACACGGTTCCCCCTTCGAGATGATCCGCTTCGCCGAGGACGCCGGTCTGATCCCGGAATTCGACCTCGCGACCACCGGGCGCGTGATCCGGAAACTGAAGAATTTCAACAGGACAGGCAATGGCGCCTCGGTTGCCGTCAATCTTTCGGCACTTTCGCTGGCCGACAGGACGTTCATGTCTGATTTGATGGAACTGCTCGAGCGCGAGCAGGAAATGCGCGAATATCTGATCTTCGAGGTCACCGAATCGGCGCGCATCGACGATATCGCAGTCATCGGCGAGGCCATCGCCCAGTTACGCGAAGCGGGATACCCGGTCTGTCTCGACGACTTCGGCGCCGGCATGTCCGGCTATCAGTACCTGCGCCACCTGCCGGTCGATTACGTCAAGATCGACGGTGCCTATGTTCGGGATGCCCTCACGAATACGCAGTCGATGGCCTTTCTGCGCTCGATGGTCTCCTTGTGCGGCGAACTCGGAATCGAGACCATCGCGGAATGGGTGGAAACGGAAGAGCAGGCTGAAATGCTGGGCGCACTCGGTGTCGGCTATGGCCAGGGTTGGCTGTTCGGCCGTCCGCGTGCCCGCATCCCCTCCCGCAAATGAGGGCAGTAGCGCCGCGTCCGCCGTGTGCCCCCCTTATGTCCGCACGACACCGATCAGCAGCAGCCCGCCCAGCACGGTGGCCAGAACTACCGCATAACTGACCATGAGCAACAGGAACCCGAACAAGGTCACGAACCAGTTTTTGGCATGAAAGTTCCGGATGGCGATCAGCAGATAAGCCGTGGAAACGATCGCCAGCAGACGACCGGGCCATGGCGCACCAGCAATCAGGCCGAGCGGGATCATAAGGGTCGTCGCCAGGAAGAAGAAGGCGTGCACATGCAGCGAGAAGATCAGCTGCTCGAAATATCGCCGATGCCGGAAGGGGATCTTCAACAACAGCGCAAATACCGGAATCATCAGGAACAGAACCCGCGGCAGCCAGTCGCGGAGAAAGGCATTGAGCGGGGCAGGATCCCTGAGTGTGCGATCGAAGCCAGCGATCAGGCGGCGAGCAAGATCCATCCCGGCCGCCTCTCCCGGCGGCGAGCCTTCCGCTTCCCGATCGATTGCAGCGAGCCCTCGTTGGACGACGGCAAGCTCAGCCGCATCGACATGCACGGGCGGCGCGAGCAGGACAAGGTCGAAGTCGCTCTTCGTTCCGGCGGCTCCAACCGAGACGACGCCCGAGCCGGCTCCTCCTTCGGGTCGCAGCCGAAACTGAACCAGGGCAACGCCCGACAGCTCGAGGGTCATGAAGAAGATGACGAGCACGATCACCAGC
>RFIU01000183.1 GCA_003695555.1 Alphaproteobacteria bacterium | reverse complement strand
GATGATCAGCGAGATGCCGTTGCCGACGCCACGCTGGTCGGCGGCACCATGTTCCTGATGTGGCTCGGCGAGCAGATCACCCAGCGTGGCGTCGGCAACGGCATCTCGCTGATCATCTATGCGGGCATCGTCGCCGCCCTGCCCAATGCGCTCGTCCAGGCGCTCCAACTCGGCGAGCGGGGGCTGCTCTCGCCGCTCGGCCTGTTCCTGCTGCTGGTCGGGGTCATCGCGCTGATCGCGCTGATCGTCTTCATGGAGCGCGCCCAGCGGCGGATTCTGATCCAGTATCCCAAGCGCCAGGTCGGCAACCGGATGTTCCAGGGTGACACTTCGCATCTGCCGCTCAAGCTCAATACATCGGGCGTGATCCCGCCGATCTTCGCCAGTTCGCTGCTGCTGATGCCGATGACGGTGGCGCAGTTCGCCGCATCCGGCGGGCCCGAATGGCTGACGACGGTGACCGCGCTGCTCGGTCATGGCCGTCCGCTCTACATCCTGCTCTATGCCGCCGGCATCATCTTCTTCGCCTTCTTCTACACGGCGGTGGTCTTCAATCCGGAAGAGACGGCCGACAATCTCAAGCAGCATGGCGGCTTCATTCCGGGAATCCGACCCGGCAAGCGCACGGCCGAATACCTGGACTATGTGCTGACTCGACTGACGGCGGTCGGTTCGCTCTATCTCGCCTTCGTGTGCATCGTTCCGGAAATACTCATTTCGCGCTATTCGATCCCCTTCTATCTTGGTGGCACCAGCCTGCTGATCGTGGTTTCGGTGACGATGGATACAGTCGCGCAGATTCACTCGCATCTGCTCGCTCACCAGTATGAGGGACTGATCAAGAAGGCGCGGCTGAAGGGAGGGCGTCGCAGATGATCATCATTCTTCTCGGACCGCCGGGTGCCGGCAAGGGAACCCAGGCCCAGCGGCTGGAACGCGAACACGGCCTCAAGCAGCTGTCCACCGGCGACATGCTGCGCTCGGCGGCCAAATCGGGTACCGACGTCGGGCTTCGCGCCAAGGAGGTCATGGATCGCGGCGAACTGGTCAGCGACGACATCGTCGTCCAGATCATCGCCGAGGCGCTGACCCGCGACGAATGCGTCAATGGCTACATCCTCGACGGCTTTCCCCGCACCGTGGCGCAGGCCGGCGCGCTTGACGCGATGCTCGAACAGCGCGGCACGAAGCTGAACGCGGTGGTCGAGATCGTCGTGCCGGAGGATGTCCTGGTCGAACGCATCTCGGGGCGTTTCGCCTGCGCGAAGTGCGGCGCGACCTATCACGACAAGTTCCATCTGCCGAAGAAGGACTGCGTATGCGACGAGTGCGGCGGCACCGAGTTCGTCCGGCGCGACGACGACCGGCCGGATGCCGTGCGCCAGCGCCTCAAGGTCTACAAGGCGCAGACCGAACCCCTGCTGCCCTATTATCGTGAGCGCGGCATTCTGATCCGGATCGACGGCAACAGGCCCATGGATGAAGTCGCCGCCGAGATCGATCGCCAGCTGGGGATCGAGAATCTGAAGCCGCCGAAGTGCGACGATGGTGACGCGGCGGGTACGGCCGGTTGACGACCGGCACGAGTTGGGTTAAGCCCGCGCGCCGGACGCGTGCGGGAAGAGCGGATGGTTGAAACGAAGACGGCGGGACCTCAAATGGTCGAGGTCGCACGGACAGGCAGGAGAGCACGGTCGTGGCGCGAATTGCTGGTGTCAATATTCCGACCAACAAGAGGGTGGAAATCGCCCTCACCTATATCTACGGGATCGGACGGACCCGGGCTCGTGAGATCTGCGAAAAGCTCGGCATTCCCGAGGAACGCCGGGTTCAGGATCTCTCGGAGGCCGAGGTGATCCGGATCCGTGAACTGATCGACCAGGAATATGTGGTCGAAGGCGATCTTCGGCGCGAGGTGGCGATGAACATCAAGCGCCTGATGGATCTCGGCTGCTATCGTGGGCTGCGGCACCGCAAGGGGCTGCCAGTGCGTGGCCAGCGGACCCATACCAATGCGCGCACCCGCAAGGGCAAGGCGAAGCCGATCGCCGGCAAGAAGAAGTAGCGGCGCGGGACCGCCGGATTCGTAGCGACCGTCGGCGTTTGCCTTGCTGGCATGGCCGGGCAAAGGAAACGGACGGAATACGGGTGCGCTAGAGGCGAACAGCTGACGACGGCGTCAAGCGGGAAAGAGTAGGACGAGATGGCCAAGGAACCGAGCAGAGTGAAGCGGCGCGAGCGCAAGAACATCGCCAGCGGCGTGGCGCACATCAGCGCGACCTTCAACAATACGATGATCACCATCACCGACCAGCAGGGCAATACCATCTCGTGGTCGTCGGCCGGTTCGGTCGGATTCAAGGGATCGCGCAAATCGACACCCTATGCGGCACAGGTCGCTGCCGAGGACGCCGGCCGCAAGGCGATGGAGCACGGCATGAAGGAACTGGTGGTAGAGGTCAAGGGACCCGGTTCGGGGCGCGAATCGGCGCTGAGATCGCTCTCGGCTCTCGGCTTCACCATCACCGCGATCCGTGACGTGACGCCGATCCCGCACAACGGCTGCCGCCCGCGCAAGCGCCGCCGCGTCTGAACCGCGGGGCGCCGGCATCGGCGGAAGGCGCGGCCGAAACGGACGATGGCCGTCGGCGGACGGCGAAGCGAAACCGAGCGAGGAATGGAACCGTGATCCACAAGAACTGGCAGGAACTCATCAAGCCGAACAAGCTCGAGGTCATCCCCGGCAAGGATCCCACCCGTCAGGCGAAGATCATTGCCGAGCCGCTCGAGCGCGGTTTCGGCATGACCCTTGGCAATGCGCTGCGTCGGGTGCTGCTGTCCTCGCTGCAGGGCGGCGCCGTCACCGCGATCCAGATCGAAGGAGTGCTGCACGAATTCTCCTCGATTCCCGGCGTGCGTGAGGATGTCACCGATATCGTATTGAACATCAAGCAGATCCCGATCCGGGTGAATGTCGATGGCGCCAAGCGCCTGCATCTGGCGGCGACCGGTCCGGGAGAGGTCAAGGCCGGGCAGATCCAAGAGGTCGCCGGCGTCGAGATTCTCGACAAGGATCTCGTCATCTGCACGCTGGACGAGAATGCGACGCTCAACATGGAGCTGACGGTCACCTCCGGCAAGGGCTATGTGCCGGCGGACCGCAACCGGCCCGACGATGCGCCGATCGGGCTGATTCCGGTGGACGCGCTGTTCTCTCCGGTCAAGAAGGTCGCCTACAAGGTCGAGAACACCCGCGAGGGCCAGATTCTCGATTATGACAAGCTGACCATGGAAATCGTCACCGATGGTACGATCGTACCTGAGGACGCGGTCGCCTATGCCGCGCGGATCCTGCAGGATCAGCTTCAGCTCTTCATCAATTTCGAAGAGCCGCGTCAGATCGAGGAGAAGCGCGAGGAGGAAGAGCCGGCCTTCAATCCGAACTTCCTGCGCAAGGTGGACGAGCTGGAACTTTCGGTCCGTTCTGCCAATTGCCTGAAGAACGACAATATCGTCTATATCGGCGATCTCGTGCAGAAGACCGAGGCCGAGATGCTGCGCACCCCGAACTTCGGCCGCAAGTCGCTGAACGAGATCAAGGAGGTGCTGGCGCAGATGGGGCTGCGGCTCGGCATGGAGGTGCCCGGCTGGCCGCCTGAGAACATCGAAGAAATGGCGAAGAAGCTGGAAAGCGAATACTAGGAACCGGCGCACCTCATTCCGTGCCCCTTCGCCGGCGCCCGGAATGACGCGGCGGTCCGTTTTCAAGGAGACGAGCGATGCGGCATCGCAAGGCGGGACGCAAACTCAATCGCACGGCGGAGCACCGTCGCGCGCTGTTCATGAACCTGGCGCAGGCGCTCATCAAGCATGAGCAGATCATGACCACCCTGCCGAAGGCCAAGGATCTTCGCCCCTATGTCGAAAAGCTGATCACCAAGGCGAAGAAGGGCGACCTGCACAATCGGCGCCTGGTGCTGGCAAAGCTTCAGGACGAGGTGCTGACCCGCAAGCTCTTCGACGTACTGGCTGAGCGCTACAAGGACCGTCCCGGCGGATATGTCCGTGTCCTGAAGGCGGGCTTCCGGCAGGGCGACAATGCGCCGATGGCGATCATCGAGCTGGTCGATCGCGACCCGGAAGCCAAGGGTCGCGATTCCGGCCCCGTCGAGGAAGAAGGTGAGGCCGCAGAGGCCGCCTGACCGGCTGACAGCCTGCTGACGGAAAATTCTGCGCCGTCCCGTGCCATCGATGCGGCGGGGCGGCGTTCCTTTTCTGCCGTTACGGCCTGGTATCCGATTGGCCCGGATGGGGATCCGGCCATAATTCTGCCGTTCGCGAATGTCCTTCTTTCCGGCACCGCCATGCACCCGGTGCGACTTGGACGCCTTGCCGGGGTCCTGCTATAGCTCTCACGGGCGCGAGGTCCACCAGCCGGGATGATATGATCGAAGACGGACAGACGGGAGAAGGGGACATGGCAGCACATCGGGCTTCATGGTCGGCAGTGCTGGCGGGAGTGCTGCTGGTGGCCGCCGTCGGGTTTCCTGCAGGCCTCCACGCGCAGGCACTGAAACGGGTAGTGCCCGAGGGGCGGGGGCAGGTGCTGCTTTCCTATGCGCCGGTGGTGCGACGGGTGAAGCCCGCGGTGGTCAACATCTATGCCGCGCGCAAGGTCGAAGTGCGCTCTCCGCTCTTCGGCGATCCCTTCTTCCGGCAGTTTCTCGGCCGTGATTTCGCCTTCGGCCTGCCGCGAGAGCGGATCGAGCGTTCGCTCGGCTCCGGCGTTCTGGTACGCAAGGACGGCATCGTTGTTACCAACAATCATGTCGTTGGCGGCGCACAGGTGATCCGCGTCGTGCTCGCCGACCGGCGCGAGTTCGATGCGAAGGTCCTGCTCGCCGACAAGCGTACCGATCTTGCGGTGCTGAAGCTGAAGGCGCCGACGGGTACGCAGTTCCCGACCGTTCCGCTCGGCGATTCGGATGCGGCGGAAGTCGGGGATATCGTGCTGGCGATCGGCAACCCCTTCGGTATCGGCCAGACGGTGACCGCCGGCATCGTCTCGGCGACGGCGCGCACCAATATCGGCATCAACGACTTCGGTTTCTTCATTCAGACCGATGCGGCGATCAATCCCGGCAATTCGGGTGGCGCGCTGGTCGGGCTCGATGGCCGCCTGCTTGGTGTCAATTCGGCGATCTTCACCCGCACCGGGCAGTCGGCGGGCATCGGCTTTGCGATCCCCGTCAATATGGTCAAGGTGGTGCTCTCCGCCGCGATGGAAGGGGGGGAACTGGTCCGCACCTGGCTCGGCGCTTCCTATCAGGCGGTCACCCCCGATATTGCTGTAGCGCTCGGACTGGATCGGCCCGGCGGCGTGATCCTGCGCGAAATCGCGCCTGACGGACCGGCAGCACGTGCCGGCTTGAAGGTCGGTGATGTTCTGCTCTCGATCGATGGACATGAAGTGAACGACGTCTCAGGCCTGCGTTTCCGGCTGGCTACCCATCGCGATGGCGAAGT
>RFIU01000182.1 GCA_003695555.1 Alphaproteobacteria bacterium | reverse complement strand
GGCGCCGCTCGTGTTCTGGCTTTCGGTCATCGCGATCGTCTACACGTCGCTGGTCGCGCTGGTGCAGGAGGACATGAAGAAGCTGATCGCCTATTCGTCTGTCGCCCACATGGGGTTCGTGACCATCGGCATCTTCGCCCTGAACACCCAGGGCCTTGTCGGCGGCATCTATCAGATGCTCTCCCACGGCGTCGTCTCGGCCGCGCTCTTCCTTGGTGTCGGCGTCGTCTATGACCGGCTGCACACCCGGCTTATTGCCCGCTATGGCGGGCTTGCCAACAATATGCCGAAGTATGCCACCGCCTTCATGATCTTTGCGCTGGCCTCGGTCGGCCTGCCGGGCACCAGCGGCTTTGTCGGCGAATTTCTTTCGCTGACCGGCGCCTGGCTTCGTGACAGCTGGATCGCCTTCTTCGCCGCCACCGGCGTGATCTTGAGCGCGGCCTACATGCTCTACATGTATCGCCGGGTCTTCTTCGGCGAGCTTGAGAAGGAGGAGCTGAAGGCGATGCCCGATCTGGAAGTGCGCGAGATGGTGATCTTCGTGCCGTTGATTGCTGCCGTCTTCTGGCTCGGCCTCTATCCGAAGAGCTTCCTCGATGTCATCAATCCGGCGAGCGAGCGGCTTCTTGTACAGCATGAGCGGGCGCTGGTGCGGACCTGCGAAGGTTCTGGGCTGGAAGCTGCGCACCATCGGGCCTGCGGCGGCCCGGTCGAGGGACTGGCCGATGCCGGCAATGCCGAGCCGGCCCGCGTTTCCGGAACGAATGCGGCTCTCGGCCGCCAATCGCGATAAGGGGATGTGCTGAGCATGCTGGCCGTCAATCCGATCCTTCCCGAACTGCTTCTTGCCGTTGGCGCCATGGTGCTGCTGATGATCGGCGCCTTCAGCCGTGATGGCGCCTATGGCCTGATCCGAACACTTTCGCTCGTGCTCTTCGGGCTTGCCGCTTTCGTGCTGCTGGCATTCGTGGACTCGCCGGCGGATGCCTTCGGCGGCATGTTCCGGGTCGATGCCTTTGCAGTCTTCGTCAAGGTTCTGATCCTGGTCGCCGCCGGATTCGCCTTGATGGTTGCCGACGACTATCTCGCCTATCGGGGCCTGCGCCGGTTCGAATATCCGGTATTGATCCTGCTGGCGACGGTCGGGATGATGCTGATGGTTTCGGCGCATACCCTGCTGGCGCTCTATGTCGGCCTTGAGCTGCAGTCGCTCGCGCTCTATGTGCTGGCCGCCTTCAATCGCGACCGGTTGCGCTCGAGCGAGGCGGGGCTGAAGTATTTCGTGCTCGGTGCGCTCGCCTCCGGCATGTTGCTCTATGGCATCTCGCTGATCTACGGCTTTTCCGGCACCCTCGATTTCGCCATTCTCGCCGAGCGGTTGAAGAACCCCGCGACGGTCCATCCCGGGCTGCTGACCGGCCTTGTTTTTCTGTTCGCCGGGCTGGTCTTCAAGATTTCAGCGGTGCCCTTCCACATGTGGACGCCCGATGTCTATGAAGGGGCGCCGACGCCGGTCACCGCACTGTTTGCCGGTGCGCCGAAGGCGGCGGCGATGGCGCTGATCCTGCGCGTCCTGATGGAGGCCTTCCCCGGAATGGTCGAGGAATGGCGTCAGCTCGTCATCATCGTCGCGATCGCGACCATGGCGGTCGGCTCGTTTGCGGCTCTGGTGCAGACCAACATCAAGCGTCTGATGGCCTATTCTTCGATCGCCAATATGGGCTTCGCGCTCGCCGGCGTTGCTGCGGCGACGCCCGAAGGGGTGCGCGGCGTGCTCATCTACATGGTGATCTACGTCCTGATGACGGTGGGCAGCTTCGCGCTCATCCTTGCAATGCGACGCGAAGACGGCTGGAGCGAGGAGATCGAGGATCTCGCCGGCCTCGCGACGACGCGCCCGGCCATGGCCGCTGCGATGGCGATCTTCATGTTTTCTCTTGCCGGCATCCCGCTGCTCGCCGGCTTCTTCGCCAAGCTCTATGTCTTCCTTGCCGTCGTTCATGCCGGACTCGTCTGGCTGGCGGTGGTCGGTTTCATCTTTTCGGTGGTGGCGGCGGTCTATTATCTGCGGATCGTCAAGGTGATGTATCTCGACCCGCCGAAGGTGGAGTTCTCGCCGATTGCGGGCAGCGGCATTCCCTTCGTTGCCGGGGTTACGGCGGCGCTGAATTCACCCCTGCATCTGCTGTTCATCTGGCCGCTGGTGCTGGTCGCCGGGATTGCCGCCAACGCGCTCTTCTAGGACGATCGCTCGGATGTTATCGGTCGGTCATTCGGGCGAATGCATTCCCGCGCTGGAAGAGGCCGGCGAGATGGTCTTCCGTTTCGCCGAGGTTTCCAGCACCATGGATGTCGCCAGCGACTGGCTGATGCACGGCCGCGCGCCGGCATCAGGTGAGCGGCCCTTCTGGATTCTGGCCGACCGTCAGCATGCGGGACGCGGACGACGGGGGCGGGCCTGGCGGTCGCTTGCCGGCAATTTTCACGCGACTCTGGTGGTGCGATGTCCGACCGGCGCGGCAGGAAGATTGCCGGGCAGCTTTTCGCTGATCTGCGGGCTGGCACTCTACGATACGGTCGCGGCCCTTCTGTCCGGATCTTTGAAAGATGCTGACCGGCTCGCGCTCAAATGGCCGAACGACCTGCTGGCCGGTGAGGCGAAACTCGCCGGCATTCTGTGCGAGCATGTCGAGGTGGCGGGGCACGCCTTTCTGCTGGCCGGCATCGGCGTCAATCTTGGCGAGGCGCCGGCGCTCGAAGGCGGCCGAGCGAGCATTTCGCTCCTGGATGTCGGCGGGCCGGCAATTGTCCCGCTGGCTTTTGCGAGGCTACTGATCCCGGTCCTTGCCGCACGTCGGGCTCTGTGGGTGCGGGACGGCTTTGCCGGACAGCGTGAAGACTTTCGCGAACGCGCCTATGGCATCGGCTCTTCCGTCAGGATAGAAGGAGAGGGTGCCGCTGCGCCGGTCCGCGGG
>RFIU01000181.1 GCA_003695555.1 Alphaproteobacteria bacterium | reverse complement strand
GGAAAGTCGGTGCGCGGCAGAAATACGGTGTCGCGATAATCCACACCGGGTTTGTCGTTCGATTCACTCATGATTCAGTTGTCCGTCCATTGCTGCCGGCAAAACTGGCCGGTCATCCGGGAACATCCCGCAGCGGCGGGAAGGGGAATTTCAGAAATCTGCATAGACGAAGGGCAAGGACGGCGAAAGCTTCGCCATGCATCGCCGCCTTGGACGGTAGTCCCCGGCACCCGCGCGTCAGACGGATGCCGGGCCGGTAATTCGCCGATGGATGCCCGCCGGGCGGGCTGGTGCGGGATGCGCGAACATGCAAATGGCCTCATCGCTCGTCGGGGCATCCGTCTAGCGGATTGTGAACGGTTTTCGCAAGCCCCGGACATGCTCCCGGCTTCCCGCTCGGTCGTTCAACCGTCGTGATGGATCAGCTGAACGGGGGGCTCGGGGTGTTCGCAGAGATAGCCTTCAAGGGTCAGCGGCGGCAGGTGGTCGCGGCGATTTTCGGGATCGGCGAGCAGCAGGCGGGCGGCTGTGGCATCCTCTACGATCTGCGATTTCAGCGCTTCCAGCCCCTCGAAGCGGCGTTCCGGACGGATGAAGCCGACGAACTCTACCCGCACGTGACGGCCATAGAGATCCCCGTTGAAATCGAAGAGATGCACTTCGAGCAATTCGCCGGCGGTCGCCACCGTCGGGCGTCGGCCGAAATTGGCGACGCCTTCGAAGACGGCGGATTCGTCACCGCTGCCGTGCGCCTCCTCGATCAGCAGACGAACGGCATAGACGCCATGGCGCGGGCGGATCGATTCGCTCGGCAGCAGGATGTTAACGGTAGGAAAGCCGAGCTCGCGGCCGCGCCGGTCGCCGGCGATGACATGGCCCGAGACGCTCCACCAGTGGCCGAGCAGGGCGGCGGCGCGTCGCGCCTTTCCCTCTTTCAGCGCCGCCCGCACGAGGCTTGAGGAATATACCTCGCCGGCCGCTCCCTCGATGCCGAAGCGCACCGGCGGTACGACGGTCAGCCCGAAGCCTTCCATCGCCCCCATCCAGGCGAGGGTTTCGACCGACCCGCCGCGCGCCTGTCCGAAACGATAATCGAAGCCGACGACAAGATGCCGCGCACCAAGATGGTCCAGCAGGATCCCGCGGACGAAATCGGCATGGTGGGTGGCGGCAAGTTCCTGGTCGAACGGAAGCGCCAGCAGCAGATCAGGAGAGAATCCCTGCATCAGGCGCACCCGATCGCGGAACGGGGTGAGCCGGAAGGGCGGCGCACCGGGCTGAAAGAACTGGCGCGGATGGGGCTCGGTGACGAACACCGTGAAAGGGGCGTTCATCGCCCGGGCCAGCCGTCCCGCTTCGCCGATCACCACCTGATGGCCGCGGTGCAGTCCATCGAAATTGCCGAGCACCACGACGCCGCCCCGATACGGCGGGGTAATCTCGGCGGGATGACGAAGAATGCGCACGTCGGTTGTTCCATGATCCATGATTCGGTGAAGGCCGCGCCGGCTGCAGGGCGAGCGGCGCGCACTATAGGCCGAGGTGTTGCGCCATGACAATCGAGTGGCGGCGGCCGGGCCGCGTCCGCCTTGCGATCATTCGTCGGCCTGCCCGCCCCTGAGCTGCAGGAAAGGGGCGAGAGGCGGGAAAACGAAGGGTTTCGGAAAGTGTTCAGACATTAACCAGTTTTTTAGAGCCTCGCTCCTATGGTCGCCGGGCATGAAGGGACGGGATCGGATTCTCCGGCAAGCGGACCGAGCCTTCCCGACGATCAGGCAGAAAGACGCTCGGCCGCTGATCCGCGCGCGGCAGGGAGCGTCGCAAGAAAACAAGGGTTGACGCCGATGGCCGTAGACAAGGGGATGCCGATCCTCATCGTGGACGACTACAAGACGATGCTGCGAATCGTCCGAAATCTTCTCAAGCAGCTCGGCTTCAACAATGTTGACGAGGCCACCGATGGTGCCATGGCACTGGAAAAGCTGCGCGCCAAGAAATACGGTCTGATCATTTCCGACTGGAACATGGAACCGATGACCGGCTACGAGCTTCTCAAGGAAGTGCGTGCCGATGAACAGATCAAGGACACGCCCTTCATCATGGTGACGGCGGAATCGAAGACGGACAACGTCATCGCCGCCAAGAAGGCCGGGGTGAACAACTATATCGTCAAGCCCTTCAACGCCGCCACCTTGAAGCAGAAGATCGTCAAGGTCCTCGGGGAGTTCTGATGGGGGCCGAACAGCTTCCGGAAAGGATCGCCGCCCTCGTCGATCATCTGCGCGAGCGGCGTGACGAGGAAATCGCGCTCGCCGACGTCGCCTCCGTCACCGAGGTGCTGATCGCGACGATGCAGGCCTATTTCCGCCGCATCGACACGAGTATCTATCGCGAATGCCGGGCGATGTCGGACTACATCATCAATGCCCGGCGAGAGATCGCCTCGCTGCAGCCCAAGGACCTCGACACCGCGCGGATTCCTCGCGCCGGCATGGAGCTCGATGCGATCGTCCAGCAGACCGAAGAGGCGACCAACACGATCATGGAATCGGCCGAGGCGATCATGGCTGCCGACCCGGCCGAGACGGATGCCTTCCAGAACACGGTCCAGGAACATATCGTCCGGATCTTCGAAGCCTGTTCCTTCCAGGACCTCACCGGCCAGCGGATCTCGAAGGTCGTCGAGACGCTGCGCTATGTCGAGGACCGGATCCTGACGCTGCGCAAGCTGCTCGGGGTCAGCGACGAGGACATTCAGCGCGCCATCGACGAGGAGGAAAAGCTCGAGGGCGAAAAGTCGCTGCTGCGCGGTCCCGCGCTCGCCGGGGAAGGGATCGACCAGTCGGAGGTGGACGCCCTGATGGGCGAGGAGGACATTCCGGATGGAGCGCAGGCGCCAGCGCAAGGCGGCGCAACGACGGACGAAGAGTCCGCTGAGACCGCGGCGGCCCCGGCGGCCGACGCCGGAGAGGTCGGTGGGGCACCGGCGGCGGAGGAAACGCCTCCCTCAGCCGACGCTCGTCGGGCAGAAGATGCCGGCAAGATGTCGCCCGGCACCCCGCAAAGCGCCACCACGGCCGACCAGGACGATATCGATGCCCTCTTCGATTAGGGGCTGTTCGATGTGGGGCGGAGCGGAGAGCGGCCGCTGGGAGAGGGGTTCCCGCCTTCGCTGTTCCTCCCATCCTACCATCCGGACATTGCGTCTGAGATTCCTGAAAGAAGCCGGCAATTCCTGAAAGGAGCCAACATCCTTCCACGCAGGCGCCGGCGCGTCTCGTCTCACTTTTTGCGGCCGTCATGAACGATCCGGCCGTCGATGATGGTGAGCAGCGGCATCGCCTTCAGGATTTCGGCCGGCGGGATCGTCATGATGTCCGCCGAAAAGACGGTGATGTCGGCGCGCTTGCCCGCCTCCAGCGTGCCGAGCTCGTCCTCACGGAACGAGGCGAAGGCCGGCCAGATCGTAAACATCTTGAGCGCGGTCTGCCGGTCCACCGCCTCTTCCGGGTGCCAGTCGGACCCCTGAAACCCGTCGAGCGAATGGCGATGGACGGCGGCATAGAATTCGATACGCGGATCGCCGCGTTCGACCGGCGCGTCCGAACCTGCCGGCACGATGGCGCCTGCCGCGATCAAGGAGTGCCAGGCATACGCCCCCTTCAGTCGCTCGCTGCCTAGCCGCGCCGGAGCGAAGAAGAGATCGGAGATCGCATGGCTCGGCTGCATGGACGGGATGACGCCGAGCTTCGCGAAGCGGGGAATGTCGGCCGGGTTCAGGATCTGCGCATGTTCGTCGCGAAAGCGCGGGTCGGCAACCGGCCGGCGCGCTACGGGCACCTGCCGGAAGGCTTCCTCGTACCAGTCGAGCAGCAGGCGGTTGGCGCGGTCGCCGATCGCGTGAGTGGCGATCTGAATGC
>RFIU01000180.1 GCA_003695555.1 Alphaproteobacteria bacterium | reverse complement strand
CGCGCTGGCCTGATCCGGCCCCGGCGGCGCCTCGCTTTCGTACAGGCCCTCATCGAAGGCCAGGGCGAGCGCCTTGGCTGCTTCGAACACCATGTCTCGGTCGGACAGGTACTTAATGGCCATCGCCGGTTGGTAAGCCGGTTCATGGCGCGGTCGCACCAGGATGTAGATTAGCCAGCCTTCATTGCGGCCCGGAGTGGCTGAGACGAGGACTTCGCCCTCGGGAAACAGCGCATCCCCATAGCGAATGCCTCCGTCCTCGGTGTACCAGCTGATCCACTCCAGATTGGTCTCGGCATTGCCATCCTCGCAGGGCACGGTGGCGAGCACCTGGCGCATCTGCCGCTCGACAGATCGGAGGGATTGCTGCGAGTGGTAGTGCAGATACCCATCCTCGCCTCGGGTTTCGTACATGGTGCAGATCGCCGGCCGCACCGCCATTTCGCCGGCGGCCATCATGGTGCTCCTCCCATGTCGGACAACACCGAGGCCAGCCCGTCCGGATCATCATCGAGCACTGATGCGATGGCTGCGACGCGCTCACGGCGCTCTTTCGCCACCATCTCATGCAGGATCCCCGGCGATTCCTTCGGACAGGCCGGACACCGCACGAACGACAGCAGGCTGTCGCCGGCGAACTCCCAGCCGGCCGCCTTGGCCGCCTCGCGTGCCGGATCCGCCGGGCCGGTGAAACGGCCTCGCTCGGTCAACTCCAGTCGAGCAACCGGATGCAGATCCCACTCGTACGGCTCATCTTCGAGCAGGTGCACCATGTCCCACGGTTCTCCGCAGGTTGGACATTGGATATCCATGTTGGACCTCCTTGGGCGCACCTCCCCCGACCGGGAGATGCGAAAGAAAAACATCCCCGGGTCGGCGGGTTTAATTGGCACAGTGCAAGTCGGATCGGTGACTGCTACGCGGATTTCGCTTCCTCTCGCACATCCCAGTGGACGCCGCGTTCACCGGCCATTTTTTGCGCTTCCTCGGCGCCCTCTCTGGCGATGATCTCGTCGCCACAGCGGGCGCACAGTCCATAACCGGTGTCACGGTTCCACCACTGCCGCCCAAGCGTAGGCTGGCCGCAGCAACAACACTCCAAGATTTCCGGGGCAGGCAAGGCGGCCTCCTTGATGTGAAAGGTCGCCTGGCCGTCGCGTGCACCTCGGAGGCCGGAGACAGCAGCCGCGCTATACGACGGAAACCCCCGGATTGGCGTGGCCTCCTGATAGACCGCGACGATCTCCACCGGCTTCCCCGCCGTCTGCATGGCGCGGATGAACGTTGCCATGTCCTTGTCTTCCTCCAGGTAAGCCTGGTTTCCGTTAAGGTAGGAATACGGAGTGATCTGCTCGGCGATGCCAAGCTCACGTAGCAGTGAGACGGGCACTTCGAGCCATCCGTGACCAGGATCCTGGATATAGCGAAAACTCGACATTGTTTTCTCCTCATGCACCTCCCCCGCCTGGGAGGTGCAACGAAAACCTCCCGAGGCGGCGGGATACACGATTGGCAAGACGAGGCTTGCCATTTCTTCCATGCGGCCTATGCTGGGCGCATGAAAGTGATTCGCGGCCACCGGGAACAGCTCCAGCAGCAGGCACGGGAATGCCTGTTCCGCTGGGTGTGTTTCGGTGAGCACGCGGCGCTGGCCGAACTCAGATCTCTCGATGCCCGTCTTGGACGGCGCGGAAGTCTGTCGGCAGTAGGAGGCGCGAGGCCATCTCCTCCTCGATCAGACGGATCATCCGGCGAAGATCCACGCTGACCTCGGCATCGATGGTGCCGCTCATCTGCATGTCCGCCCTGGCGGCAGCCTCACGCAGTTGCTCCGCGCTGGCCCGGTCGAGCCAGCTCAAAAAGTCCTTCCAGAACTGCTTGTCCATGGGATACCTCCTGTGGGTTGCAGGCGGAATCCCCCCGAAGGGCGATCCCGCCCTGTCGGGTGTCTCTCTTTTTGTTCCGCGCCGAGCGAGCGCGACCGGCAGGGCCGGCGGGAAAACCGTTCGCGAAAAATTAACTTGTTGTTTAATTGTGCTATCTTCGGTAGGGCGTTTTTGCCCGTTAATTACCCATTGGTTTAATGGCACATCCCGTACAAGTGCTCCTCGAGCAACTGGTGGCCGCCGCCAAAGCGCGTGGCATGACCCAAGCGGAACTGGCGCAGAAAGCAGGTATCTCCCCTGTGGGATTGAGCAAGGCGCGGCACCGCGGCGATCTCAAGGTTTCCACGCTGATACGGTTGGCGCAGGCGCTGGACATGGATCTCAAGCTGGCCCCGGCGCGCCGGCGTGAGAAGGCCGCGGAGGCCATCCGCACCGGCCGTTTCTTCGATCTCAAAGGGAGTCGCTAGGATGCCTCGTATCCGGCACGGGGTGATCTGGACGCGCATTTCGGGCGAGCCGAAGAAAATGGGCGACCTGACGCTTGCTGCCGAGGAGGCGAGTTTCACCTACACCGAGGAATGGCTGCTTTCGGACCAGCCGGGATTCTGCCTGCTGGGTGATGCCGCCATCTGGGGCCATTCCACGGTCGGCTATCCCGTGAGCGACCGGATACCGGTCTTCCCGCGACTACTCTCGCTGATGCCCGGAAGGAATCCCCGGAATCTCCAACGGCGGCACTACCTCGACTTGCTGCGCCGGCAAACCGGCCGCGAGCCGCCACCGGGAATCGACACGGAATGGCAACTGTTGATGCTTGGTGGACACGGTGGCATTGGGCATGTCGACGTGTTCGCCAACGACCTTGCCGCCCACCAATGGTACGAGCGCCAGGCCTCCCCTTCCCGATCTTCTTCGACCCGCCGGGGTGTCCAGTCCGTCCTCTGGCGGATGCTCAAGCGCGAGGTACTCGATGAAGCCGTCGATTTCGATCCACAGATCATCGAGGAGGCATTGGGCCCCACACCGTCTGTGGGCGGCATGATCCCGAAGCTGCTCGTTTCGCTCGATACCGATGGGCGAACCCCCCGTTTCCTGCCACCCGACACGGCTGGCGTCCGCAATGTGGTGCTCAAGATAGAACCGCCAGAATACGATGGACTTGCCGATCTTGAGGCACTCTGTCTGCAGGTCCACCGCGATGCCGGTTTTCCCACGCCAGCGTGGTGGCGCATCGACCATGACGACCTGCGCCTGCTTGCCGT